>NZ_JBFRSD010000002.1:349715-465075 GCF_041473395.1 Vibrio sp. 10N.222.55.C6 | reverse complement strand
ACAGGAACCTCTGGGTTGGCTCCATCTTTCACAAAGCCGATATACGCCCCAGTCGTGTTTGGATCGGCTTTAAGCTCAACGACCAACCCATTCGATTTAAGTGTGTCGTTGGGATTAAATAAGCTTGGCTCAATGCGGAAACTGGTCACATTGTCGCTTTGATTAGTAAACTGAATAGTCTCGGTTTGACTCACAGGCACGGTGCTTGCTGCCGAGCCATCGGCTAGATTGGATTCTGATAGCGTAACGGTTGGAATAGTATTGATGATTGGAATATCACCATCGGTGATGGTCAAAGTCACGGTGGATGTCACCGGATCTTTATCAAAGTCGCTCGACGTCACTACGATTGTTTTAACGATGTCTTCGTTGTTTGTATGAACTAAATCGCGATTGGGTTCAAAACGCACTTCACCTTGCAGGGTGATGACTAACGTCCCTTCAGTGAAACCAAACCGCTGCTCACCAGTATCTGTTTGAACCAATGTTCTAAGTTGTCCGTCATAAACGAACTGGGTAATCGTTGCCCCATCTGCACTTTGCACTGGCATCACATCAACCGTGCCTGTCGTGACAACACCAGCAGCCAAATCAGCCACCGTTGGCTCTGTAATGCTCAGCGTTTGATTTTGCATGCCTTGAACATCATCGCTGACCGTCACTTTCAATGGCGACATCAATGAGTCGTCACCATCACGGTCGACCGCAAATACAGGTAGTTCAAAGCTCAGGTCATTCTTCGCTTGGCCATCAGCATGATCTAATGCTTCAAGCAGAGTAAAGGTGTACTCACCCACAGTGCTAGTAGAGAAACTAATCGTAAAGACAGGAACCTCTGGGTTGGCTCCATCTTTCACAAAGCCGATGTATCCCCCAGTCGTGTTTGGATCGGCTTTAAGCTCAACGACCAACCCATTAGATTTAAGTGTGTCGTTGGTATTAAATAAGCTTGGATCAATGCGGAAGCTGGTGACATTATCGCTTTGATTGGTGAACTGAATAATCTCAGTTTGGCTCACCGGAGTATTGCTTGCTGCCGAGCCATCTGTAAGGTTAGATTCTGATAAAGTGACGCTTGGAATGGTATTAATCGTTGGAATATCACCATCGGTGATGGTCAACTTCACAGTAGATGTCACCGGATCTTTATCAAAGTCACTTGACGTCACCACGATCGTCTTAACGATATCTTCGCTGCTTGTGTGGTTTAAATCGCGATTGGGTTCAAAGCGTATTTCACCTTCAAGGGTAACAAACAGTTTTCCCTCAGGCACAGTGATAAGCTGCTCTCCCGTTAAGCCCTGATTCAAGGTGTAAACGGTATTATCATACGTGATCTGGGTAATGGTCGCGCCATCAGCACTCTGATCAGGCATCACATCAATGGTGGCAGTCGTCACCTTACCAGCAGCCAAATCCGCAACCGTCGGTTCAACAATATTGAGCACACCATCTTTCATGATTTGCACATCATCACCGATGGTCATTGTAAGCGGGGAAATTTGCGAGTTATCGCCATCAGTGTCCACGGCATAAACAGGCAGTTCAAAGCTCAGGTCGTTATTTGCAAGGCCATCTTCATGATCTAACGCTTCAAGCAGCGTGAAGGTGTATTCCCCTAATGTACTTGTAGAAAAGCTAATCGTGAACACTGGGACATCAGGGTTTACCCCATCGTTAACAAAACCTATGTAAGTACCTGAGTTCTGGGGGTCTTCCTTGAGTTCAACGACAAGCCCATTCGATTTGAGCGTATCATTGGTATTGAATAAGTTTGGATCAATCCGAAAACTCGCGACATCATCACTACCGGCTGTAAACGTAATCGTTTCAGTGGCGCTAACCGCATTTCCGCTTGGCGAAGATCCGTCACCAAGATTCGTTTCAGATAATGTCACTGGTGGAACTAGGTTAATTACCGGATCTTGGCCATCAGTAATACTAAGATCAAGCGTTGAAAAGCTCTCGTCGCCATCAGCATCTTCAGCTAAAAAGGCGAATTGTTTTACTATGGTTTCGCTGCTTGAGTGGTTGATATCGCGCGCAACTTCAAAACTAAAATCGCCATTTAGTGAGATGGTTACAACACCCTCAGTAAAACTGAATGTTTGAACAGCATCTGGCAGCAAGCTCTGATCTAGTGAGTAATCAACACCATCATAGTTAAAAGATTGAATTGTCGAGCCATCAGCGCCTTCGAAGTTGAATAGGTTATACGAAACAACGGTATCGCCGGCTAAAGTTGGTTCCGTGACTGACTCAACTTTATCAACTAGCTCAACAACATCATCTGTGACATTAACGAGAATCTCTGCGGCTTCTGGTGTACTCGAACCGCCAGATAGTGCAGAACGGTCGCCATCTGCATCAACAGCATAAATTGGCAATGCAAAAGTTAGCAGCGCATCTTCAGCGCCTTGATGAGAAAGTTCTTCATAAAGATTAAACTCATAGTTGCCCAATGAAGGGCTATCAATTTTAACATCAAAGACCGTAATTCTCGTTCCATTGACCTCAACGTAACCTTCATAAGTTCTTACACCACCGATCTCACCAATCAGCTCAAGTAGCACAGCCTCACCATTTGAAACCAAGCTGCCACCCGTATTAAATTCCGTCGGCTCCAGTTCATAATGGTCGATGATGTCGCTTTCGAAAATATCGGCAGTGATACTTCCGCTCCCCGCTACAGGCGCGGTTCCCTCTTGTGAGCCACCAATGATGTCTGCTTCATCGACACTAATACTGTCGACATTAGTAATGACTGGGCTATCGCCATCAGTGATAACAATGTTGATGTTATTGGTTACAACATCTTGGTCGAAATCGGTAATCGTGATCGGTAAATCGAACGTCAGTGAATCGGTGCCCACTTGTTCTATTGGATTAAACTGCTCGAATTTATAAGTACCATCGGTATCTAGTGAGATAGTGAGAACAACCTCACCTCGACCTTGGATGGACAGAGTAATCGTTGTTCCATCATCAGAAAGTCTGGCAAGCGTATTTTGATTATCACTGAGCAACCCATCAAACTGGTCCAGTGCACCAGCATCAAATACAGCTGATTGAAGATTATCACTACCAATATTGGAGAACGTTCCTTCAATTGCTGCACTGCTAGTTTCTACGTTACTGATATTCACACTTTCAGCAGACGGATCGCCCCCATCAACCACGGCAACTTGCGCATTAATTGGTGTTGCTAATGGGTTTCCGGCGGTGTCTTCACCTTGAATATCAAAAGTGATGTTAATTTGATCGCCTGTATAGGAAACCTGACCGCCACCAACAGACGTTACGTGATCAATTGGTTGAGAAATCGTTGTGGTCAATGAAAGCTCAGCGTTATTTCCAACACTAACAACATCGATGTCGATGCGTAATACTTCATCGGTGCCTTGAACACCAATGATAGAGTTCGTCGCCGCATCATAAGTAAACGTAACGGGTTGACCACTTGAAGTAATATCACTGTTTAGCTCTGTGAGTAGCGAAGCGAGAGACAGTGCTTCTGGAACAAAAGAATCAGGGGAGAGCGCTAAACTACCAGCAATAATCGTTTCGGTAGTTGTAATAGATTGGGGGTAGGTATTGCCAGAAATGGAGCCTTCGGTGAGCACTTCACTGATTGATTGACCTCCCAATGAACGGGTTATTGTTCTGAACTCTTCTCGGTCTTCATCAACCGTTTGTTCTGCTAGACCTGCGGTCTCAAAAAATGTCGACGGATGAGTTTCGGTGTAGTTGTAGTCAATCGTCACAAAGCCAGCGTTTGCAGAACCTAATCCGCCCCCCGCAGCCGTTGCTTCTAAGATTTGGGTCGGATCGGCACCACCTAAAATGGCTTCTTGGATAGCAGCAAATTCATCATCATCAAAATCTCCTGCATCGGCTTGCTGTAAGTCAAAATTAACTTCTCCAGCGATAGGAGCATCAGCCCACACTATGTCTTGATCAACACAGCCAACACAATTACTTGCCACCTCAGTGACACCGTTTGGGTTACCTAATAACAGCTCTGCTTGGTTTGCAGTGATAACAATCTCGTTTTCACGAATAATATCGCCAACTGAAATTTTTCGTGCGCTTCCATCAGACTTAACCGCAATGACTTCTCCACTCACTGCCTCTACAACTGCAGCTTGGCGCGAAACTTCAATACCCATATATCCCCCGAGGTCACAAAATGCTGTATTGCCCAACATCGTGAAAATGATAGTAATAACGGTTTCAGGCTTAAATTATATTCAGAACTTATTCTCTGCATTAACAATCAATTACGTAGACTGATGTATGTGATGAGTCAGTTCCGTTTCGCCTGTTTTTTTTATAGTTTACTAAACTTTAAGCCTAGTCTTCCTTATCCGAAATGTCATGTCTGTGCGAAGTGACTTCTTTTCACAAATCTAGGCATTCACTTTAGTTTGTTCATGGACTAAGCAAAAGTTTATAGGGTGTTGATTAATATGCAATAAAACGCACACCTTAATTACACCTCAAATTTTTATAAATATATACAGTAATAAAGTTGATAAATCATTAGGATTTATGGGCGATTGATAGGGTCGATATATACCTAAACCCCAAAGAAGAACTAAATCCCATATTTGAGACAAGGTGCAGCATAAAGCTGATGAGAAACTGTTCAAACACCGTATATGGCGTCAATTACATATACAACAGTTAGAGTATTGAATGGGTATACAGGGACAATGAGTAGAAGTTGCAAATGGATATTTCGAGGTATCCAAAAAAAGCCCACTAAGTTGAACCTTAGTGGGCTTTAAAATCAGTATATAGCGTTATGCTGTTAGCAATGACACACAACTATTTAGCAAGGCGATTTGCAGTCCAGACGTAAAGCAGCTCGAGAGCAATCGTCGCACCAGCCAATGCCGTAATTTCGCTTTGGTCATAGGCAGGAGACACTTCTACAACGTCCATACCAACCATGTTGATACCCTGTAAGCCACGGATGATTTTGAGTACTTTATCTGAGTTCAAACCACCACACACAGGCGTCCCAGTACCCGGCGCAAAAGCAGGATCCAGACAATCGATATCAAACGTTAGGTAAACTGGCTTATCACCAACAATGCCTTTCACTTGAGCAATGATCTCATCCACGCTCATGTCGTTCGCTTGCATCGCGTTAATAACGTTAAAGCCGTGTCCTTCCTGCTTGTACTCTGTACGAATACCAATTTGCACTGAATGTTCAGGCGAAATTAAACCTTCATTTGGCGCATGATAGAACATAGTACCGTGATCGTAACGACTGCCCTGACTGTAAGTGTCAGTGTGCGCGTCGAAGTGAATCAGAGCCATCTCACCGAACTTCTTGCCGTATGCTCTTAACAAAGGCAGTGTAATGAAGTGATCGCCACCTAAACCTAACAAAGTTTTACCACTGTTTAGAATCGCATCAGCAGCCGCTTCTAAACGCTGAGTTAAATCTTCAGCATCACCGCAATCAAACACAAGATCGCCAGCATCAATCACCGAGGTATGTTCAAATACATTGAAGTCCCAAGGAAATTTTTTGCCTTCCCACGCCAAGTTTACAGACGCACGACGAATCGCATCAGGGCCCATACGAGCACCCGGTCGACCAGACGTCGCCATATCTAACGGCACGCCCAACACAACCACATCAGCATCGTTATCAATTGGGTTCTGTACCAATGGACGACGCATAAACGTCATCGCATTGGAATACAGCGAGTAATCTGGTTTGGTAAATAGATCGTTCATTAAAAATCCTCAAGATAGGTGTAACCCATCAAGCCTTGCTCTAACTCTTCAAGTACGCTTTGCTGCTCTTGCGCTGGTACTTTCGCCGTTACTAATTCTTTGTAGTTCTGACGAATTAGATCCATATCGATATGAACATAACGCATCATGTCTTCAACCGTGTCGCCTTCGTTGATGTAGTCGATATTCGCTTCACCGCTTTCGTCAACGTTGACCACTACGCTGTGAGTATCACCAAATAGGTTATGCATATCACCCAAGATCTCTTGGTATGCGCCTACTAAGAAAAAGCCCATCAGGTATGGTTCATCTGGGTTCCATGCAGGAACTGGCAGAGTCGTTTCAATACCTTGGCCATCAACATACTGGTCAATCGTACCGTCAGAGTCACATGTGATGTCCAATACAACAGCGCGTCGCTCGTCCGCATTATCCAAACCACTTAGAGGTAATACAGGGAACACCTGATCAATACCCCAAGCGTCTGGCAATGACTGGAATAGTGAGAAGTTCACGAAGAACTTATCGGCCAAACGTTCACTCAACTCATCCAAAATAGGACGGTGGTAACGGTTCTTTGTGCTCATGCGAGTGCTAAGCTCGTAGTTAATACGCAAAGACATTTGCTCTGCCCAAGCACGATGCTGAAGATTCAGCATACCGGTCGCAAATTGGTTGTGCGCTTCTGCAATATCGCTCTGAGTGTCGTTATAGATCTCAATCAACGCACGGTCATCATTACCAGCATCGAGCTCTAAGAAGTTCTTCCACATGTTGTTTAGCAACATTGGAGCGTCAGCTTCAGGCGCAGCCATGTCTTCCGGAGAATAGCTTTCAGTACCAATTACGTTGGTGATCAACACAGCATGGTGCGCTGTCAGTGAGCGACCAGATTCTGAAATGATCACAGGTTGTGGCTGATTGTAGAGCTTACAAATGTCCCCTACTGTCATCACGATGTTACGAGCGTACTCAAGCAAGCCGTAGTTCATTGAGTTTGAAGATTGACTGCGTGTGCCGTCGTAATCGACCGCCAAACCGCCACCAACATCCAAGAACTTCAGTTGAGCGCCAATATCACGCAGTTCACAGTAGAAACGAGCCGCTTCACTCACACCATTTCGCACATCACGAATGTTCGCCATTTGCGAACCTAGGTGGAAGTGCACAAGTTCAAGTACATCCAGCTGGTCTTCGGCTTTCAAGCGTTCGATAACAGTAAGCACTTGTGATGCAGACAGGCCAAACTTCGACTTCTCACCACCACTTGCTTGCCATTTACCTGCGCCTTGAGAAGCAAGACGGATACGTAAACCCAAACGAGGTTTCACACCCAGAGCTTTCGCTTCAGAAAGAACAAGATCAAGCTCTGACAGCTTCTCTAGAACGATAAAAACCTTGTGCCCTAGCTTCTCGCCAATCAGTGCAAGGCGGATGTATTCTCTGTCTTTGTAACCGTTACACACGATCACAGAGCTCGCTTTTTGAGCCAGTGCCAATACCGCTAATAGTTCAGGCTTGCTGCCCGCCTCTAAACCAAGCTGCTTCTGCTCTAATTGAGCTTGGCTCGCTAAGATCTCATCAACCACTTCTTTTTGTTGGTTAACTTTAATCGGATAAACAAGTAGGTAACGATTGTCGTACTGATATTCGTCGATCGCTTGGTTAAATGCGTTACAGATATTGTGCACACGTTGATGCACTATTTGAGGAAAACGCACAAGAGCAGGCAAACCAATATTTCGCTGCTCTAACTGTTTTACGATCTGACTTAGCGGAACTTGATGATCGGTTTCGCTCGGTGAAACATACACCTCACCGTTATCATCAATTCCATAAAAACCTTGGCTCCAGTGCTTTACATTATACTCAGCACGGATGCGTTCCAAATTAACCGAATTTTCCAATTCTAGAGACCTCACACTATAGGGCCATCGACAGAAGATACCTCTTTGGAATAGCGAGGTATAACCCAACAAAAAGCGTTCAAAAACGATTTGTTGGCTGCATTAACCGATATTATTAAGAGCGAGTCCAACCATTGATATTTGTGGTTACGATTACGTTTTTTTATCGACAGATCGACTTAAAGTGACAGGTAAGGAATTACAAGGTTTTAGGGTAAAAAACAGGCTGAAGCGCATTAAATATAAAGCAATTTCTCACATTAAATTAGGGAGAAAAAATGTGCAGAAACCAAAAGATTTTTAGTAAATTGAGTGAGGTTAAGTCAGAGTTGTGACAAATATAAGCACTTCACAATCTGAACTCTCGCTATCACCAACACAGCTTGTGTCCCGCGATTCGATGCCGATAAACACTTCATTCTTCCTACTAGAACTCGCTCACTTCAATGTTGTAACCGCTCAATTTTTGAACTTTTCTCGCGCATATCTTGTATTCGGTTCAATCTTCTTGTAATTTTAACTGACCAACCAATCGGTCAGCCTTCGAATTTAGGGGATACTATGAGCCATAATCTAGACCTTGAACCAAACACGTCGAGCACCAACGACATGGATCAAATGTTCAACCGACAAAAAGATCACTACCGCAATAACGTTAATCCTACGCTTGAGCAGAGAAGAGAAAACCTCTCAGTATTAAAAGCGTTGTTAATGCGCTATCAAGAGCAATTGATTGAGGCAGTATCTGAAGATTATGGCCATCGAGCAAAGCACGACAGCTTGATTGCTGATATCACCCCTTCTCTTCACCAAATTAATTACAGTGATAAGAACCTTAAGAAATGGTTGAAGCCATCTCGTAGAAAAGCAGGCTTGATGCTAACACCAGCGAAGATTACTGTGCATTATCAGCCAGTAGGTGTGGTTGGTATCATCGTGCCTTGGAACTTCCCAGTCATGCTCTCTTTAGGCCCTCTGATCACAGCGTTAGCAGCGGGCAACACGGCGATGCTCAAGATGTCGGAGTTTACTCCAGCGACCAACCGAGTTTTAAAAGCGATGTTGGCCGAAGGCTTTAGTGAAGATCAGGTTGCGATTATCGAAGGCGAAGCTGACGTTTCCGCTAAATTTAGCCAACTGCCGTTTGACCATATCCTTTTCACAGGCTCAACCGCTGTGGGTAAACACGTTATGAGAGCAGCGGCTAACAACTTAACACCAGTTACCTTGGAATTAGGCGGCAAATCTCCAACCATCATTGCCCCTGACTTTGATGTGGCTGACGCTGTTGAACGTATCTTGTTTGCCAAGAGTCTAAACGCTGGCCAGATATGTGTAGCGCCTGATTACATCTTATTGCCGCGAGAAAAATCAGACGAGTTCATCACAGCCTATAAGCGTTATTTCAAGAAGCTTTATAAAGCCGGTATTGAGAGCAAAGACTTAACCTCAGTGATCAACATGCGCCAATACAATCGCTTGAAAGGTGTCATTGAAGACGCACAAGCCAAAGGCGCGGTTATTCACACGGTAACCGAACAAGCACAAGACGATGTAAACCACAGAATGACGCCGCACCTTCTCACCGAAGTGAACGATGAGATGCTCGCGATGCAAGAAGAGCTGTTTGGTCCTGTTTTGCCTATCGTGCCTTATGATTCCATCGAAGAAGCAATCAATTACATCACAGAGAGAGAACGCCCACTGGCTCTGTACCTAATGAGCCATAATAAAGAAACCCAAGACAAGCTTTTATCAGACACGCACTCTGGCGGCGTGTGTATTAATGATTCTTTGGTGCATGTGGCTGCAGAAGACGCACCATTCGGTGGCATCGGCCCTTCAGGCATGGGACACTATCACGGCATTGAGGGCTTCAAGACCCTTAGCCATGCCAAAACCGTTCTAAGTAGAGGAAAAATCAACTTCACCAAGTTAATGCATCCTCCTTACAACAACCCAATCAAGAAACTGATGTTCAAAGTACTCAATAGATGATCACCAAAAGACAAAAAATCCTAGATGCTGCACTCCTGCTCTTCTCTCAACAAGGGCTAGAGGGCACATCTACCGGACAAATAGCGAAAACAGCCGGCGTGGCAAAAGCGACGTTGTTCCACCACTTCGAGAATAAATCTCTATTGATTGATGAACTGTTTCGCGAGCTGAAGCTAGAGCTATTCTCGACCCTTCAACCGCACACTGATGTGGCTGTAGAAGATCGCTACCAAACCTTTAAGTTCATGTGGATCACAGGAATTGAGTGGGCATTAGAGAATCCGGTTGCGATGAAGTTCTTCACCAATGTTCATTTCGACCCAACGACTCAAACTCGAGAAGTGATTGTTTCACAGATGTTCGCATCGCTAGACGAGATCATTTTGAAAGGGCAACAAGATGGTGAATTGATGGTGTTGGACATTAACCTTGTTAGACACTTCATTCATAGCCACTTTCTGATTTGTGCAAACTGGCTTATTGAGCAAAACGAATCTCCACCAGAGCAAACATCGAAGTACATCAATGATAGCTTTGATATGTGTTGGCGAGCCGTTGGTGGACAAACCAAGTAGCTTTAGCTCTAAGCTCTAAGCTCCAAAATATAAGTTCTAGACTCAACTTATTTCCAATAATGATCACTAAAGCGCCACAAAGGCGCTTTAATTATTTGAACACAATTTAATCACCTCAACATATTGACTCAGAGTACTTTCTTTCAGTACCATCCCACCATCATTTCAAAAGAGAATAACGCCATAATGAAGTACTAACATCCTGACATCCGATTTATTTTTATAAAAATCATTTGGACACTCGGGGTTAGTGGGCGTTACTTCATCATCTATTTTCGCGACAAATCAAGCTCTTAAAGATCCGTTTTTTGACAAACAAACATCTTTAAGATCAGTACCTCAAAGACAGGAACCATCTCAATACCGCTTTCTCTCTTTCATTGGTAATCTATCTAAGTAACGCCTTTGGCGATCTGTTGTTAGCATCCAGCAGGAGCTTGCACAGAAAAGCGCCTCACCCCTTTTACTCGTTTACACGTAAAGGGAGGTATTTCTATGCCGACTATATTAGCCAATAATCTCTCATTCCAACTCGATACTGGTGAGTGGTTATTCAAAAACATCACCTTTAATTTGAGCACTCGCCTCACAGGCCTAGTCGGAAGAAATGGGGCTGGAAAGTCATTGTTACTTTCGTTGCTCGTTGGACAAAAACAGCCCACAACGGGCAGTGTTTCGCGCCAAGGTTCAATCGGCTTTTACTCTCAGTTACCATCAACGCTACTGGATACCAACATCACCATCGCTGACTTCTTAGGACTCACCGAAAAGTTAGAAGCGTTAAGCGCCATAGAACAAGGTAGCTGTGAACTGCAGCACTTCAATATCGTTGGCGATGATTGGGATTTAGAGGCGCGTACCCAGCAGTTGCTAGGTACATTAAAGATCACTCGTGATTTGAACACACTTTGTTGCTCTTTGAGTGGTGGACAACTCGCCCTGTTACAGCTTCATCAGCTATTCGTATCAAATAACGACATACTGATCCTCGATGAGCCTTCGAACCATTTGGATAACGACGGACGCAATTGGCTACTAGAACAATGCCAGTTGTTTGAAGGTAAGGTACTTGTCGTCAGCCATGATCGAAGCTTATTGATACAAATGGAAGGTATCTACCATCTCAACAGTTTGGGGTTACGTTTCTATAAAGGAAACTACGATGACTACTTCAAACAAATGTCGAATCAGGCCGATGCACTAGATAAACAGATTGCACATCACCAATCCGAAAAGAAACGACTGGAGCGCCAAGCTCAAGCTAATAAGGAAAAAGCACAGCAACGTGAGTCTCAAGGTAATCGACTTAGAAAGTCCGGTAGCCAACCCAAGATATTATTGGATGCGATGAAAGATAAAGCAGGACGAACGCAAGGAGCATCAGCCACTAGTCAAAAGAACTTAAAGGACCAAAACCAACATAAGCTTCAATCTCTTAAAGAACAAAAGGAACAACTAAAACCACAGGCCTTGTATCTACAACAGAGTAATAACAGTAAAAAGAGCTCTTTGTTAACCGTTGAAAACTGCCGCCTTATTTACGGCTCTGGTGCGCCAATCAGTTTCTCTTTATCACAAGGGGAACGGTGTTATCTAACCGGTGCTAACGGGTGTGGAAAGTCGACACTGTTAAAAGCGATTCACGGTCAACACGCCAATTATAAAGGCTCGATTAAGCGCTTAGGGGCGACCGTCTATTTGGATCAACACTTTGGCCTGTTAGACACCAACGATACGATGTTCGATAGTTTAATAACGCATAGCTTTGTATTAACAGAGAGCGACGCGCGAACACTGCTAGCGGGAATTGGATTCAGGCGTGACTCGGTATATCGAAAAGTCGATCACCTCAGTGGTGGCGAGAAAATGAAGCTGGCGATGTTGATCGTCAGCCATAAACAGGATGCCCCACTTCTTTTGCTTGATGAACCAGACAATCACTTGGACATAGACTCGAAGCAAATATTGGCTTCGGCTCTGCGTGAATACCAAGGCGCATTCATCTTGGTCAGTCATGATAGCGATTTTGTTGAGGAGGTCGGTGTTAGCCAAAACCATATACAGCTTTAACCTTCGTAAATTCGTTCACTGAGCTTAGTTAGGCGAGTATTCTTCCGGATACTCGCCTTTCTCGGTTGAGACAAGTAAACTACTCGCCTCGAACATCTATTCATAAGGCTAAGGTTTGCATACTCTAGAACAATTAAAATCAGGGCAACTTAAAGGTATTAAGCGTCTAAAACTATCAGAAGGTCTCACAGAGTTCCCTCTAGAAATCATAGAGCTTGCAGATTCTCTTGAGATCCTAGACCTTTCAGGTAATCAGCTGTCAGACCTACCAGCCGAGTTATCAAAGCTAACTAACCTGCGTATTATCTTCGCGTCGAATAACCTGTTTACGCACCTGCCTGATGTTCTAGGGTCACTTCCTAAGCTCGAAATGGTTGGCTTCAAAACCAACCAAATCAAAACCGTTAGCGAACAATCTCTGCCGACTCAACTACGTTGGTTAATCCTGACCGACAATGAGATTGAGGCCCTGCCTAGCTCACTAGGTGAAAGACCGCGACTACAGAAACTGGCATTGGCGGGTAACAAGATTCGCGTGTTACCAGAAAGCATGGAAAACCTATCCAACCTTGAGCTAGTTCGCCTGTCTGCAAACCAGTTGACTGAATTCCCAGAGTTCCTTATCAAGCTACCAAAACTGGCTTGGTTAGCGTTTGCGGGTAACCCGTTTTGCAAACACCCTAGCAGCTTAGATAGCGTGCCTGCGGTTAGCTCTCAAAGCTATTCACTGAATCAAGTACTTGGCCAAGGCGCATCTGGCGTGATCTCGCATGCAAGCTGGCTAAACAGCGACTTCGATTTTCCACAGGAAGTGGCGGTTAAAGTGTTTAAAGGCGAAGTCACCAGTGACGGCTACCCACATGATGAACTGGAAGCGTGCTTGCAGGCTGGACACCATAACAACTTGGTAAAATCTATCGCCCAAGTAGAGGAACAAGATTACCTAGCTTTGGTGATGGAACTCATTCCAAACAGCTACTACAACCTAGGGCTACCACCAACACTCGAGACTTGCACGCGTGATACTTTCCCAGAAGGTTTCGAACTTTCAATTGCTCAAATCAATAGCATTACAGAGCAGATGATTGATGTGTTTGAACACCTTCATGCCAATAAAGTCTCTCATGGTGATCTATACGCTCACAACACTTTAGTGAACGAACAAGGTCAGATGATCTTTGGTGACTTTGGCGCTGCGACTATCTACGGCTACCTAACTGAAGAACAGCAACAAGGTATTCGCCGAATTGAAGCACGTGCATTGAAGTACTTTATTGAAGACCTACTGACGATTTGTGCAAAGCAAGATCAAGACAGCGAGCTTTATAGTCAACTAGCGAACTTCAAAGCTTAATGGCTTAATGGCTTAATAGCGCGTTGATTAGAAGTACTCGGTCGAATTGAAAACAACAAAGCCAACATCACTGTTGGCTTTGTTGTTCTTGGAATATCACTAATTTTAATGGACAAGCAAGGTTGGCTAAAAGGGATTAACGCTCAGCCTGCACCAATTTCAGATACGAGTGCAGCTCACCATTTTTATATTCCACTGCAGAGTGAATATTAAGATCAGCACGAGCCACAACAGCAAACTGGTAGCGGTTCTCACCCTTCAGAATCTCGACGTGTAACAAACCATCTTTTAGTTGCCACTGCCCTGTTGTTTCAAATCGGTCGAACAAACGATATTCAATCAAAGAACCGTCAGCATTGAAGTGCACTTCAGTGATGTAACCGCCGGGACAGCTCTTCACCCAAACTCGATTCTCGATATCACTGACAATGAAGTCACGCTTGGTATCACGCCACGCTAGAAAGCCTTCGCTATCATAAAGAGCAATGTTGAGATCAGTTCTAGAAATTAACGGCTGCTCAGTTTGCTCACGACAATAAAGTTGGAGCAAAATTTTCTGAACTGTTTCATTCTGTAATTCATTCATTGTGACTTCTCTTTCTCATTGCTCTGCGTTAGACGCGGTATTGATCAACCAATTCTATTTAAAGCGGGCTACACAAGCTCGTAAGAAACCACATACAGCTGAGAGATACCTGGATAGATATCTTGAATCACGTCTTTCAGTACTTGCAGCGTCATGTTCTCTTGCTGAGCATGGAACTCACCTAAGTCATCAAATAGGATTGGTTCAACGCTGATGATCTTAAGATTACAGAACACACGGTCTTGCTCTAGCGTCGATACCTCCACAACACTACCTGGCTGGTAGTCGCGCTCAGATTCATCGCGAATAGTAATCGTCTTCTTGCCAGATAGGATGTCAGTTTCAAAACGTTCGAAGAACGTCATAGTAGTCGGTGCGGTCATTTATTTCGGTCGCTTAACATTTAAAGGTTAGGTAAATGTTTATATACCAGAATGCGTGTTCAAGCGAATAAAAATTAGGTGCGGGATGCGGGATGCGAGATGCGAGATGCGAGATGCGAGATGCGAGATGCGAGATGCGAGAGAGTATGGCAAAGCCAAATTACAGGCAATAAAAAAGGAGAACCGAAGTTCTCCTTTTCTTAAACCTTTAAGCTAACTCTAAATTATAGAGATGCTTTCGCTTTTTCAACTAGAACAGCAAATGCTGCTTTGTCGAATACTGCGATGTCAGCAAGAATCTTACGGTCGATCTCGATAGATGCTTTCTTTAGGCCATTGATGAAACGGCTGTAAGATAGACCATTTTGACGAGATGCCGCGTTGATACGTGCAATCCAAAGTTGACGGAATTGACGTTTCTTGTTGCGACGGTCACGGTAAGCGTATTGACCAGCTTTGGTAACTGCTTGGAAAGCTACGCGGTAAACACGTGAACGTGCTCCGTAGTAACCTTTAGCTTGTTTTAGAACTTTCTTATGACGTGCACGAGCTTGTACACCACGTTTTACGCGAGGCATTATGCTTCTCCTAAACTAAACGAATTTATAAACTAAAAAGAATTAAGCGTATGGCATCATACGTAGAACTTGAGCAACTTCACATTTAGGAAGGATCGAGTTCGGACGTAGCTGACGCTTGTTCTTAGTAGTACGCTTAGTCAGGATGTGACGTTTACCAGCGTGCTTAAACTTAATACCACCAGCAGTTTTCTGGAAACGCTTAGCAGCACCTTTGTTGGTTTTCATCTTAGGCATGATGAATAACTCCGCATTGTTGAGTTGTTAATAACATAGTAATTAGGGCGAATAAAACCCCGCAACCTGAGGCTGCAGGGTTCAATTACTTGCAAAGCCGTTAATTACTTCTTTTTAGGGGCCAACACCATGATCATCTGGCGACCTTCAATTCTCGTTGGGAAAGATTCGACTACTGCAAATTCTTCAGTATCCGCTTTCAAACGATTAAGAACGTCAACACCGATTTCTTGGTGAGCCATTTCGCGGCCACGGAAGCGAATTGTTACCTTCACTTTGTTGCCGTCTTCTAGGAAACCAGTCAGGTTGCGTAGTTTTACCTGATAGTCTCCAATATCAGTTCCAGGTCGGAATTTAATTTCCTTGATCTGAACCTGCTTTTGCTTCTTCTTCTGCTCTTTCGCAGCTTTGCTCTTCTCGAAGAGGAACTTACCGTAGTCCATCACACGACAAACTGGCGGCTCGGCGTTAGGGCTGATCTCTACAAGATCCATACCAGCTTCATTTGCAGCTTCCATCGCTTCAGCGATTGATACTACACCAACAGCTTCGCCGTCTGCGCCAGTTAGACGCACTTCACGAACGCCACGAATGTCACCGTTTAAACGGTGCTGGTTTTGTTTGGCCGGTTGTTGGCCACGTCTTCCGCCTTTAATAGCTATTCCTCCAGATTGAGCTTACGGCTTGAAACCTCGGCTTGGATGTATGAAATAAAGTCATCCACTTTAAATTTGCCAAGGTCCTTACCTTTACGTGTACGTACTGCAATTTCGCCGGCTTCCATTTCTTGGTCACCACACACAAGCATGAACGGTACACGTTTCAAAGTATGTTCGCGGATTTTAAAGCCAATCTTCTCATTTCTCAAGTCTGCTTTGACTCTAAATCCACTTTTTTGCAGTTTTTTCGTAATTTCTTGTACATATTCAGACTGTTTGTCTGTAATGCCCATTACAACTGCTTGTTCTGGCGCCAACCACGTTGGGAAGAAGCCAGCGTATTCTTCAATAAGAATACCAATGAAGCGTTCTAGTGAACCTAAAATCGCGCGGTGGATCATAACTGGCGTGTGACGCTCGTTATCTTCACCTACGTAAGTAGCACCTAAACGTTCTGGTAATGCAAAATCGAGCTGCACTGTACCACATTGCCAAGCGCGGTCCAAACAATCATGCAAAGTAAATTCAATCTTAGGTCCGTAGAACGCACCCTCGCCTTCTTGAATCTCGTATGCAATGTCCATTGCCTCTAGCGCTTGCTTAAGGTCAGCCTCTGCACGGTCCCACATTTCGTCTGAACCTACACGCTGTTCTGGACGAGTAGATAGCTTAACAACGATGCTTTCGAAGCCGAAAGTTGTGTAAGTATCGTAAACCATTTCAATACAAGCTTTAACTTCTTGTTGAACTTGGTCTTCAGTACAGAATACGTGAGCATCATCTTGAGTGAAGCCACGAACACGCATAATGCCGTGAAGTGCGCCAGACGGCTCGTTACGGTGACATGAGCCGAACTCAGCCATACGTAGCGGTAGATCACGGTAAGATTTCAAACCTTGGTTGAAGATTTGAACGTGACCAGGACAGTTCATTGGCTTGATAGCGTATTCACGGTTCTCTGAAGAAGTAGTGAACATCGCTTCAGCGTACTTATCCCAGTGACCAGAGCGTTCCCAAAGAACACGGTCCATCATTAATGGGCCTTTAACTTCTTGGTAATCGTACTCAGTCAGTTTTTGACGAATAAATACTTCTAGCTCACGGAAGATAGTCCAACCGTTGTGGTGCCAGAACACCATGCCTGGTGCTTCTTGCTGCATGTGGAATAGGTCAAGCGCTTTACCGATTTTACGGTGGTCACGTTTAGCCGCTTCTTCTAGGCGCACAAGGTGAGCTTTAAGTGCCTTCTTGTCGTGGAATGCAGTGCCGTAGATACGTTGAAGCATCTTGTTGTCACTGTTACCACGCCAGTATGCACCCGCTACGTTAAGTAGAGTGAAGTGCTGGCAGAAGCTCATGTTAGGCACGTGTGGACCACGACACATATCGATGTATTCTTCGTGATGGTACAGGCCTGGACGATCGTCTTTAGAAACGTTCTCGTCCAAGATTTCAATCTTGTAAGTCTCGCCGCGAGCTTCGAATGCGTCGCGCGCTTCCTGCCAGCTAACTTTCTTCTTAACAACCTGGTATTTGGTCTTCGCTAGCTCTTTCATGCGCTTTTCGATCTTTTCTAGATCGTCTTGCGTTAGAGAGTGCTCAAGATCGATATCGTAGTAGAAACCGTTATCGATAGTAGGACCGATCGCCATTTTCGCTTCTGGAAAAAGCTGCTTAACCGCGTGGCCTAAAAGGTGAGCACAAGAGTGACGAACGATTTCAAGGCCATCAACTTCATCTTTAGCTGTGATGATTTCTAGGCTTGCATCGTTTTCGATAAGATCACAAGCATCAACACGCTCGCCGTCTACACGACCAGCAATGGTAGCTTTCGCAAGACCAGGACCGATTGATAGGGCAACATCTAGAGTTGATACAGGGTTGTCAAATTGACGCTGACTACCGTCAGGAAGAGTAATAATTGGCATTATTTGTCCTTTACAGTGGTGTTGCACACCAAGCAACACATGAAAATGTTTAATATATGTCTTTCAATCAACGAGTACGCTGATTGGGGATATATGCATAATAAATATACCCACATAGAAGCAAATACAGATGCCACATCTGTGAGTAGCCGAACATTGTAACGAAATTATATGAAATGACAATGTTAGTCCCACAGCGCCACAAAAACTACGTAACTTAAATGTCTCTTCTATATAGGACCTTTTAACACCCTAAGCTAACGTTCAATGATTGGTTCTTTGTCTCTATTTACAAACAAAAAAGCCGAACGGATAAGTTCGGCTTTAGAAATCGTACTGTCTTGTCTCTATTAATAGAAAAAGCGACTACTAACAGAAAGGGAACTACGCACTCATGATTCTTGATACAGCGTTGCGAATGTCTGAATCGGCAGCGTTCGCAGGCAAGCTGAATGAGATGTATTGATCGCCACGGAAGCTCATTGAGCGATCGATTTCTGCTAGGCAGTGAACCATTGAACCTTCAACGATGAATGACAGCTCGATTTCTTTATTATTCATAAAGCCACCACTGCGAAATTCAATCTCTTGGTAACAGCCCGAACGAGAAGCAAAGCTGTTGCCTTTTAAGAAGCCCTTCTCTACGTCTGCTTTCACCATTGCCATGCCCGATGCTTCCACACCTTGGATAATTTTAGCGACTGTTGGCAGTGGATGAACGGAGATAAAGTCACGGTCTTTAGGATCAATCGCAAAGCCGATATCTAGGTTGGTTTCAACCCACACATGGCATTGGTTCATTTGTGCGTTCAACGCGGTGACTGGTGTTTCATCATTTAACTTAAGACGGAACGGCACCAATTTGGTTTCACCCGGTTGGATCACAAATGGTTCTACCGCTTGAATACGACCCAACGAAAAGGTTTCGTAGCTGGTGCTATCTTCCGTTTCTACTTTTACTTCTGTGTTGAGAACCAAGTTGATCAGGTCGATTTGTTGCTCAACGTCACCACCAACAATGTGAACATTGCCAGACAACTCTCCACCTTGGAAAACTTCAATATTATCTAAGACAGTATCAACCTTTGCTGCACCGATGCCCAACGAGGCCTTTAATTTCTTAAACATATTATTTCCCTTTCTAATTATCTGATTTACGAATAGTTATTGCGTGACAATTTGCGACACTTGCCTCACAGAATCAAGCAATTTGCCCCATCTATGTTGAATAAGGTCACATTGCCCGAGGAAATGTTGAAATCGTGAAAAATTCCGTTACTCTATTTGTATAGTCAAATAAGGTTTCATTATGTCGAAAGCGCCGCTCTACCTTCAGATAAAACAGTTCATAGACGATAATATCAACAGTGGTCACTGGCCAGTGGGTTACCAGATAACCACAGAACTCGAACTCACAGAGCAGTTCAATGTGAGTCGAATGACGGTCAATAAAGCCATTCGAGATCTTGTGTCTGAAGGCAAACTCATCAGGAAGCCAAGGCTAGGTACTTTTGTTTGTGAACCAGACGAAAAAGCGCAATCTCCGCTGCTTGATATCAACAACATCGCACAAGAGATCAAAGACCGAGGTCAAACGTATGCTAGCCAGGTTATCAAGCACAAGAGCATCAAGGCAGATGAAAGCACCGCGACACGGTTAGGTGTGATGATCAATGCCGAAGTATTCTATAGTGAAATCATCCACTTTGCTGACAACACACCGATTCAATTGGAAGCGCGCTGGGTGAACTCGCAAGCCGCACCAAAATACCTAGAGCAAGACTTTTCAACCTCTACACCCAATGAATACCTTTCAAAAAGCTGCCCGTTGAGTGCAATCGAGCACACGGTTGAAGCCATTATTCCTGACTCTCAAATCAGAACGTCACTAAAGCTATCTGAATCAGAACCTTGCCTACTTTTGAATAGAAGAACATGGAGTAAAGAGCGCCTCATCAGCTTTGCATTGCTCTACCATCCTGGTTCTAAGTACAAATTAAGCTCCAAGATACTTCTAAATTAAAGAACATCATCCTGATCGCCGATCACATTTTTGCAACATCGACTTGATTCGGGTCAGCGTTTAGCCTATTTATTTGTATATACATTTAATGTTTAGCAAAGATCTAGGTGATTATGAATTTGATCCTCAAAAATGCACGAGTGGTCTCCATGAGCTCGGGAGTCGACGGTTATCAGCCCTCTTCCCCTCAAGATATCGTTATCGAAAGCGGTAAAATCGTGTCCATCTCTTGTTCAAACCAAGGCGCACTTGCTTCTGAGTTAGAACAAGTACGTGTTGATGGTTCTTTGGATTACGTCACCTATGACTGCAAGAACAAGCTAGTGACACCCGGATTAATTGATTGCCACACTCACCTCGTATTTGCGGGTAATCGTGCCAATGAATTTGAGCAGCGTTTGAATGGTGTGTCTTACACCGACATCGCCAAGCAAGGCGGCGGCATTCTAGCGACAGTCACTGCAACACGCGCAGCGCAAGAGTCTGAGCTGGTTGAAATGGCATTACCGAGACTTGATGGCCTACTAAGAAGTGGCGTAACCAGCATCGAAGTAAAATCTGGCTATGGTTTAACACTTGATGATGAACTCAAAATGTTACGCGCAGCCAAAGCTTTAGAGAATCATCGCCGAATTAAGATCACCACTACTCTCCTTGCAGCGCATGCTGTGCCACCCGAATACAAAGAGCAACCGGACAGCTATATCGATCTGGTTTGCCAAGAGATCATTCCTAAAGCTGCAGAGCAAGGGCTCGCCGATGCAGTTGACGTGTTTTGCGAATCTATCGGCTTCAACCTAGAACAAACCGAACGTGTATTTGCAGCAGCCAAAGCACATGGCCTCGCGATTAAAGGCCACACTGAACAACTTTCGAATATGGGTGGCAGCGCGCTTGCAGCTAAATACGGCGCACTCTCTGTTGACCATGTTGAATACCTTGATGAAACCGGAGTAAAAGCACTGGCAGAATCAGGCACAGTTGCCACCTTGCTACCCGGTGCTTTCTACTTCCTGAAAGAGACTCAACAGCCACCTATTGCTTTACTTCGTGAACACAAAATCCCAATGGCGATCGCGACCGACCTAAACCCCGGCACATCTCCCTTTGCAGACTTAACGCTGATGATGAACATGAGCTGCACCCTGTTTGGTACGACGCCTGAAGAAGCGCTACGCGGTGTAACTTGTAACGCGGCGGCTGCCATTGGTAAGTCACAAACCAAAGGCAAAGTCGAAATCGGTTATGCCGCAGATTTGGCTATCTGGAACATCGACCACCCTGCAGATCTAAGCTATCAAGTCGGTGTTCCTCACCTGCATAAACGCATTGTTAATGGCGAGGTGTGTCATGACTCAATCTAAATCCAACGGTATCCAAGAGAACGCAACAACCGTGCATAACTTTGTGTGGACCGGACGTAATGATCTTGAAGATGGCGCACTCGGTACTCGCGTTCATCACATTACCAAGCAAGTGCAAAGTAGTGAGTTAAGTGACAAGCTGACTGACGGTGATATCGCCTTGGTAGGCTTTGCCAGCGATGCCGGTGTTGCAAGAAATAAAGGACGCGTGGGCGCGAAACAAGCACCTAACTTGATACGCCAAGCGTTGGCGAATATGGCTTGGCACAGTGACGCACACATCGCCGATCTTGGTGATATCGAGTGCAATGATGGTCAATTAGAAGTCAGCCAAAAACAGTGTGCTTCTGTGATTGCCAATGCCTTAGCAACCAACAAAGTGATTACCCTTGGCGGTGGTCACGAGGTGGCTTGGGCAACGTTCCAAGGTCTCGCTGAGCACCTAAATAAAATTCAATCAGAACACAATCCTAAGATCGGCATCGTTAATTTTGATGCTCACTTTGATCTTCGTGAATTTGAAAGCGACATCACCGATGTTAAACCGAGCTCCGGCACGCCTTTTAACCAGATCAGTGATTACTGCCACGCACATCAGTGGCCGTTTCATTACGCTTGTCTTGGTGTGAGTGCCGCCAGCAATACCAAAGCGCTGTTTAACAAAGCTGACCAACTGGGCGTGTGGTATGAACACGACCGCAACATGACCCAAGTGAATCAAGTCGCTCAACTGATCAAGTTACAAAAATTCATCGCTGAGTGTGATTATCTCTATCTCACCATTGATCTCGATGTTTTCCCCGCAGCTACTGCGCCGGGCGTAAGTGCACCAGCGGCAAGAGGCGTGAGCTATGAAGCACTCGCTCCTTTTCTAGAACAGATTTTCCAACACAGTAAAAAACTCATTATCGCGGACATTGCAGAATATAACCCGGACTACGACGTCGATGGCCAAACGGCTCGATTGGCAGCTCGTTTGTGTTGGGATATTGCCAGTGCAATGGCCAGCGACTAATCCAGCTATACCGATAACTACAACTACAACTACAACTACAACTACAACGATATAACGTGAAACAGAAGGAATTCCAAAATGACGGAACACCACAACAGTGACCCTCGTCTCGACACGACTCGCGAAATTCGCGCACCTCATGGCACCACTTTGCGCGCTAAATCTTGGTTAACAGAAGCACCACTGCGTATGCTGATGAACAACCTAGACCCTGATGTGGCAGAACACCCACATGCACTGGTTGTTTATGGCGGTATTGGTCGCGCTGCGCGTGATTGGAAATGTTATGACAAGATAGTGGAAGTATTGGAGCGTTTAGAGGACGACCAAACCTTACTTGTTCAATCAGGTAAACCTGTGGGCGTGTTCCCGACTCATAAAAACGCACCTCGCGTACTGATCGCTAACTCGAACCTTGTTCCACACTGGGCGAACTGGGAACACTTCAACGAGCTCGATAAAGAAGGCTTGATGATGTACGGCCAAATGACAGCAGGCAGCTGGATTTACATTGGTTCACAAGGCATCGTTCAAGGTACTTACGAAACCTTTGTCGCGATTGCCAGGAAGCACTTCCAAGGTGAAGCGAAGGGCAAATGGGTTCTAACGGGTGGTCTTGGTGGCATGGGCGGCGCTCAACCTCTTGCTGCCACGATGGCTGGCTTCTCAATGATCGCCGTGGAGTGTGATGAATCACGAATCGACTATCGTTTACGTACTGGCTATGTAGACAAAAAAGCCACCAGCTTAGATGAAGCGATGGCAATGATTAAAGAGTCAGACACGCCAATATCTGTTGGCTTATTAGGTAACGCCGCAGACGTCTTCCCAGAGTTAGTTGAACGCAATATCACACCTGATGTGGTGACTGACCAAACATCTGCCCACGATCCTCTTAACGGCTACTTGCCGCAAGGTTGGACGATGGAGAAAGCCGCACAAGAGCGCTCCATTGATGAAGCAAAAGTGGTGAAAGCCGCTAAGCAATCTATGGCGATTCAAGTACAAGCGATGTTAGACCTGCAATACCGCGGCGCAGCGACCGTGGATTACGGTAATAACATTCGCCAAATGGCACTGGAAGAAGGCGTAGAAAACGCGTTTGATTTCCCAGGTTTCGTTCCGGCTTATATTCGACCTTTATTCTGCGAAGGTATTGGTCCTTTCCGTTGGGCGGCACTATCTGGTGACCCAGAAGACATCTACAAAACAGACCAAAAAGTAAAAGAACTGATTCCAGACAACCCACATCTACATAACTGGCTAGATATGGCGCGTGAACGCATTCAGTTCCAAGGCCTGCCAGCGCGTATTTGTTGGGTTGGCTTGAAAGATCGTGAACGCTTAGGCCAAGCATTCAATGAAATGGTGAAAAATGGCGAACTGAAAGCACCAGTTGTTATCGGTCGTGACCACCTAGATTCAGGTTCAGTAGCAAGCCCGAACCGCGAAACAGAAGGCATGATGGATGGATCAGATGCCGTATCAGATTGGCCTCTATTGAATGCCCTTCTGAACACAGCGGGCGGCGCAACTTGGGTTTCTTTGCACCACGGTGGTGGCGTTGGTATGGGCTTCTCGCAACACTCAGGCATGGTGATTTGTTGTGACGGCAGTGAAGATGCATCACAGCGTATTGCTCGCGTACTTCACAATGACCCAGCAACCGGCGTTATGCGTCATGCTGATGCAGGTTACGATATTGCCAAGCAATGTGCCAAAGAGCAGAAGCTTGATTTACCTATGCTAAACGAAGAACTTCGTCGCCTTTAATGTCTGGAGAGAACATGTTGAACTTATTACTTAAGCCAGGACTTCTTGGCCTATCTGAACTTCGAAAAATCAGCCGTAGCCCTGTGAACTTATCACTCGATCCTGCAGCAATCCCGGATATCGAAGCGAGCATGCAAGTTGTCGAACAAGTGATTGCTGAAGACCGCACTGTGTATGGCATCAACACGGGTTTTGGCTTATTAGCAAACACCAAGATTGCGCCTGAAGATCTCGAAGTTCTACAGAAAAGTATCGTACTTTCTCACGCTGCGGGCATTGGCAAGTTCATGTCTGATGAAACCGTACGCTTGATGATGGTATTGAAGATTAACAGCTTGTCTCGCGGTTACTCTGGTATCCGCCTCAAAGTGATTAACGCTCTTATCGATCTTGTGAACGCGCAGGTTTACCCGTGTGTTCCACAAAAAGGATCAGTAGGCGCATCTGGAGATCTTGCTCCCCTCGCCCACATGAGTACCGTTCTGCTAGGTGAAGGCCAAGCACGCCACAACGGCAAGATCATCACTGGCTTAGAAGCAATGCAGATCGCAGGTCTTGAACCAATCACACTTGCGCCGAAAGAAGGCTTAGCGCTGTTAAACGGCACACAAGCATCGACTGCCTTTGCATTAGAAGGTCTGTTCGCAGCGGAAGACTTGTTTGCGTCTGCAACCGTATGTGGTGCAATGTCTGTTGAAGCTGCACTGGGTAGTCGTCGTCCGTTTGACCCTCGAATTCATCGCGTTCGTGGTCATCGTGGTCAAATGGATGCCGCGCTTGCTTATCGCCATATGCTTGATCAAAAGAGTGAGATTGGTGAATCACACACTTGCTGTGAAAAGGTTCAAGACCCTTACTCGTTGCGCTGTCAGCCTCAAGTGATGGGTGCCTGTTTACAGCAAATTCGTAATTCAGCAGAAACGTTAAACGTTGAAGCGAACTCGGTATCGGATAACCCACTGGTATTTGCTGAAGACGGCGACATTATTTCAGGTGGTAACTTCCACGCAGAACCTGTGGCAATGGCAGCGGATAACCTAGCACTTGCGATTGCAGAAATTGGTAGCCTTTCTGAACGAAGAATGGCACTGCTGATTGATAGCGCACTAAGCAAACTTCCACCTTTCTTAGTCGATAACGGCGGCGTTAACTCAGGCTTTATGATTGCTCAAGTAACGTCTGCTGCTCTGGCAAGCGAGAATAAAACACTGGCACACCCAGCTTCAGTAGACAGCCTTCCAACATCGGCAAACCAAGAAGATCATGTATCTATGGCAACCTTTGCGGGGCGTCGACTGCGTGACATGGCAGAAAACACCCGTGGCATCTTGGCTGTTGAATACTTAGCAGCAGCACAAGGCTTGGATTTTAGAGCACCAAATCTCTCTTCTCCTCGAGTAGAAGAAGCAAAACAGATACTGCGCGAGAAAGTCAGCTTCTACGACAAAGATCGCTACTTCTCACCAGATATCGAGCAAGCTAACTTATTGCTCAAATTGTCTGTACACAACCACTTAATGCCTGAAGGTATTTTGTGTAGCTTCTGAGTCGTGAAATAACACGTCATATAAACAAGGGCTATCGATTAGCCCTTGTTGCATTGAGCCAGTCACCATATCCCCTGTAAAACTGCCACATACCATCCAACGTATTTATCTAATTGACTGATATATAAGCAAAGTTAACTGGATAGACCATTAGATCGAAGTTAGTTAGCTATAATCCACCCCAGATTTGATGACTAATAGCGATACTATGTTTCTGACACCTTACTTTTCTACTGAAGACAATCAATTTCAATTCACTCGTGAACAAGCTAGCCACTTTGCTAAAAAAGTAGCTGCTGACTTCAACCCAATTCACGATGAAGACAACAAGCGCTTCTGCGTGCCTGGCGATCTTTTGTTTGCAGTTCTTCTGCAGAAAGAAGGCATCAGCCAAAAAATGCGTTTTGATTTTTCAGGTATGGTGGGTAACGGTATTGCGCTTAGCGTTGACAACAAATGTGAGAAAGAAAGCTCACTGGTTGACGAGAAAGGCAAAGAGTACCTACACATGTCTTGTGAAGGTGAAAAGAGCCACGACCAAGCATTCATCGAGCACGTGGTAACAAACTACGTTAAGTTCTCTGGCATGAACTTCCCACACATCATGGTTCCTCTTATGGAAGAACAACAAATGATGATCAACTGCCAACGTCCTCTAGTGATTTACGAGAGCATGGAAGTTGAATTTACTCGCCTAGACCTGTCTCACCCAGAAGTTGAATTCTCTGGCGCGACTTTTGATGTTGAAGGCAAACGTGGCATCGTGACCCTGAACTTCGATTTCAAAGAAGACGGCGAAGTAGTAGGTAAAGGCGTGAAGCGTATGGTAGCAAGTGGCCTTAAGCCATACGACCAAGCTTCTGTAGACGACCTAGTAAACCGCTTCAACGAGCGCAAAGAGATGTTTCTAGCTCAGTTCACAGCCGCTGCTTAATCAGCTCTAGAACAAGATCAATAAAGCCCAGCTTGATAATCTCAAGCTGGGCTTTTTTATTTCGATTACTAAGCCAGCACTCAAATCATCACTAAATCCAGCGTCTAACCTTTTGTTTGTAATCAACATATTCTGCGCCGAATAATTGTTCTAGTGCTCGCTCTTCGGGTTTGATTTGGAAGTAATTCATGTAGATTACGAAGCCAAAGCTAAGTAGTACACTGAAGATATTCTGGAAGAAGTAGCCAAAGCAAAATAGCAGGATGAACAACCCTAAGTACATTGGGTTTCGCGTGTAGCCAAAAATTCCACTGTCCACGACGGCTGAAGCGGTTTCTACTTTGATCGGGTTAACGGTGGTTTTCTGTTTTCGAAATTCCAATATACCGGATATTCCGATCACACCACTCAATGTGACTCCGATTCCTAACACAATCATTCCATAAGGCAATGCCAGTGTCCCTTGGCTCAACTGTTGAGCGCAGAAGTATGATGCTACGAATACAATAATGAACAGTGCAACTGGTGGTACTTTTAATTCTAGAAATTTCATACTTTTCCTTATTAACATTCCTTTGTTAGTTTAGAAAAAAGCCCAGCAATTGCTGGGCTAAATGTATTAGAGAATTTTTGCTAGCGCCTGTAATGGGTGAGCAAGCTTCTCACCTTCAAAACGCTTCACTTGGCTGCGGCAAGAATAGCCCGTCACCAAGCAACGATCTTTTGGTAAGTCCTGCATTTGAGGCTTCCAGCTTAAACCATATATGTCTTTCGACATTTGTAGCTTATCGACTTCGTGGCCGAAAGTTCCCGCCATACCACAACAGCCGACAGGAACGCTGGTTAACGCCGCCCCAAAGTGTTTGAAGATAGTACCCCACTCTTTTTCAGCGTTCGGCATTTTGGTTTTCTCAGTACAGTGAGCAAACAAGTACCACATATCTTCACTTGCTGAGCGTGCTTCGAACTCACCTAGCGATGGCATTAACCATTCATGCACAGTAAGTACATCAAAGTCGCCGCGCTTGTCACCTAAGATCTCGACGTATTCATCGCGGTAACAAAGCACAAGAGCAGGATCAACACCGACCAAAGGAATTCCGATATCCGCCACCATCGACAAGAAATCCGAAGTCGATTTCGCCTCACGTGCAAAACGATTTAAGAAGCCCTTGATGTGCAACGCTTTACCATTCGGTTTGAACGGCAGCAGTACCGGAGTTTTGCCAAGTTTTTGAGCCAGAGTGACAAAGTCTTCAATCACCTCGGCATCATAGAAGCTGGTAAACGGGTCTTGAACGATCAGCACATGCTGTTTCTTCTGTTCAGAAGACAAGCCTTCTAAATACTGTAAATCGAAGAGTTGCAGCTCTTTACTCGCTAGACGATTTTTGAGCGTAGGCACCGACATCAATGGTGCATCAACATAACCGACCGTTTTAGCTGTTGCCGTTTGGATCCACTTTTGACCCAATGCAGCGTTGACTACTTTTGGCGCTTTCGCCATCAGCGGCAGCATGGTTTCAATGTTGGCAACTAGATAATCTTTTGCAGGGCGCTGGTAACGCGAGTAGTAGATGTTCAAGAATCGAGAACGGAAACTTGGTACATCGACTTTGATCGGACATTGACTCGCACACGCTTTACACGCCAAACAACCGTTCATCGCCTCATGAACTTCATGCGAGAAATCGTACTCATGGCGTTTGTTCATCGTATTGCGAACACGCTCAATCATAGTCTTAACGGGTGTGTTGTCTTTCAACGCTTCTTGCTCAAGGTCGAGAA
This sequence comes from Vibrio sp. 10N.222.55.C6, assembly GCF_041473395.1. Classification (NCBI taxonomy): domain Bacteria; kingdom Pseudomonadati; phylum Pseudomonadota; class Gammaproteobacteria; order Vibrionales; family Vibrionaceae; genus Vibrio; species Vibrio sp. 10N.222.55.C6. Next base: position 436,599 of record NZ_JBFRSD010000002.1, on the reverse strand, counting down.
TATCAACGCCTTGTTCAGTCAGTTGACGCAACCACTCTCTTACCAAGCCTGCGCGGCCTTTGGGTGAGTGACGTCGGTCAGCCGTAACTTTCATTGAAGGACACATTGGCGAGCTAGTATCGTAGTTGAAACACAAGCCGTTACCGTTACATTCCATTGCTTGCTTGAAGCTGTCACGAACTTGTACGTCGATCTGACGGTCGTAGAAACCACGCTTGGTATCGGTGACTTTCACCAATTCAGCGTCACTTTCTAAAGGCGTACAGATCTTGCCTGGGTTCATCTTGTTGTGCGGGTCGAATGCTGCTTTAATACGTCTTAATTCGGTAAACAGCTCTTCACCAAAGAAGTCTGGGCCATACTCAGAACGGAAACCTTTACCGTGCTCGCCCCACATTAAACCGCCGTATTTCGCCACCAGCTTAACCACTTCATCAGAGACTTCATGCATCAATGCTTCTTGCATCGGGTCACACAGATCCAATGCTGGACGAACGTGTAATACGCCCGCGTCAACGTGACCAAACATGCCGTAATTCAACTCTTTTGAATCGAGTAACACTCTAAATTCAGAGATGAAATCCGCGAGGTTTTCTGGTGGTACACAAGTATCTTCAGCAAAAGCGACTGGCTTAGCTCGGCCTTTCGCCGCACCTAACAGACCCACTGCTTTCTTACGCATGTTGTAGATTCGGCCAATGCTCGCCAAATCGCTACAAACTTGAAAACCAATCACGCCGGCTTCTTCGCTTTCAACCATGGTTTCAAGGCGTGCAGTCAGCGCTTGAACTTGCTGTTCAACTTCCGCTTCATCTTGGCCTGCAAACTCAACCATGTTGATGCCAAGCATCTCTTTGTTCGGAACATCAGTCAGCAAATCGCTCACGGTGTGCCAAACGATGTCTTGCTTCGCTAGGTTCAATACTCTTGAATCTACCGTTTCAACAGACAGTGCTTTCGCTTCCACCATGAACGGCGCATTACGCAGCGCAGAATCAAACGTGTTGTATTTCACGTTAACCAGTGTGCGCGCTTTTGGAATCTTGGTTAGGTTTAACTTTGCTTCCGTGATGAATGCTAAAGAACCTTCAGCGCCACATAGAACGCGAGTTAGGTCAAAGCTGTCATCTTGTTCGTTGATTGCATTCTTTAGGTCATAGCCTGTTAAGAAGCGATTCAGCGGAGGGAATTTATCTAAGATTTGAGCGCGTTTGTCTCGACAAACCGCCTCTGTCACCGTAAGTGCATGGTGAGCGAATTCACCCTCTACAGGTAAGCCGTGTGATAAATCAGATTCTAGACATGAACCATCTGCGAACACCGCTTGCAGCGACAATACATGGTCAGACGTTTTGCCGTACTTCAATGACCCTTGGCCCGAAGCATCGGTATTGATCATGCCACCCAAGGTTGCTCGGTTACTGGTAGAAAGGTCTGGAGAGAAAAAGTAACCATAAGGGCGAACAGCGTCGTTCAATTGATCTTTAACGACACCAGACTGAACTCTTACCCAGGCCTCTTTCTCGTTAATCTCAAGAACCTTATTCATGTATCGCGACAGGTCAACCACGACACCTTTTGTTAAAGATTGTCCGTTGGTTCCGGTACCGCCGCCACGAGGGGAAAAAGTCACGCGTTCGTAAGCGGATTTAGAAACCACTTTACCGATAAGCACAACGTCTTGCGTTGTTTTAGGAAGGATGACCGCCTGCGGCAATTGCTGATAGACACTATTATCAGTCGCCACAGCCAAACGGCTAGAATATTGAGATTCAATGTCGCCAGTAAAGCCCGCTGTTTTTAGTTCATCTAAAAAGCGTACGACAACTGGATCGACATCAGCATTGAGTTGAAGTCTTGGTAACATTTGCTTCCTGCCCCTACTTCGCTGATCCTATCAGCATTGGGTTATCTGAGATTTATAATAATTTTCTTTGAATTTCGTCACTTTACTACTATTAAGATCATATAAAAAGGTGATCAAATCAGAATCTCAGTGCAAGAATGGAGAAATAGTCACTTTCGTCTTAATTCAGTAACAATATACTGAATAACATTTTGTTTAAGACATCTCCACGAGCACATCACAATGAAAAAAAACAAAACAGTCACAACTGAAGATATCCTTCTTAAACTATGCCAATCAGTCTCAAGCGTACTGACTTCAGCGACGGCTTCTCAGGTGTCCTATTCAGCCATGGTTCAAAAGATCAACAAGACAAGCCTAAAGCCAGATTTTGGTTGCTTCGTTCTGTTTGACGGCGGCTTTTCTGGTCTCGTTGTTATTAATTTTACGTCCAAAGCAGCGCTAGAGATCTACACCAATTACATGCGCAATATGGGCATGCCTGAAAACGAGCTTGCTGTGCTTCATACTTCAGACGAAGTGGGTGATGTATTGGGTGAGTTGATGAACCAATTAGTTGGCGATTTCACCAATAAAATCCGCAAAGAGCTGCAAACCAACATCACACAAAACCAACCGAAAATGCTGGCTCTGAACAAGCAAGTTAACCTTTCTGTTGATACCAATCTCGACCGTCCACAAGCTCGTCGTGTGACCTTCTCTACCGCTAATAACAACATCTTCTACCTTGAGCTTGCGATGGATAAGACTGAGTTCATTCAATTAGAAGAATTTGAAATCGCAGAAGACGAATGTCCAGATAGCATTCTTGAGGCGACTCAGAAAAAAATGCAAGAAGCGAACAAGCCAGCTCAAAGCTCTGGCAATGATTCTGCGGCAGATCTACTCGATGAACTGGGTATCTAGTTTACGAATGCTCTAGACATATTGAAAAAACGTGTCACTAACGCCATCAATACGCTTGATGGCGTTTTTGTTTTTAACGCCAACTGGGCTCATGCAGTTCAATGTTCACCGCCTTCCTTGTTCATCAAACCAGTTTTGCCTTTCTGTTACCCGCGAAAACATGTAAAATGTTGGACTTTTAAAAATTTGCGGTACTGATTAAATTGTCGATGGATAAGAAAAAAGCCCTAAAGAAAATTGCCAAGTGTCTTGAGCTTGGAAATTCTGCGAACGTCAATGAAGCTGCCAATGCGATAAAAATGGCGCATAACTTGATGCTGAAATATGGTCTCGAAAAAGACGATATTGAATTTATCAAGATGGGGAAAACTCAGTCCAGTCACCTGTTACCTGCAAATATCAGTTCTACACTGCTGCGTGTTATTCGCGGTATCAACACCAAATTTGGCGTAGAAGCCGTATTGCTGAATCATAAAGGCCTCAAGCGTGTTGAATTCATTGGTGAAGCCGACCGCGCGATCTTCGCAGCGTTCGCTTTCGATATCATTTATCGTGAACTGAATGAACACACCGGCCAATTCAGAAATAGCTTTGCTGGCTCTGGCACAGGGTCCTTAGAAGTGACACGCCGCGTGAACTCGTTTGTTTCAGGCTGGGTTGAAGGTGCGCTTGAAAAGCTACCAACTATTACCCCAGACGACGAATCAAACAACAAGATCAATAATTACATTGATAAAGAATTCAAAAATATCGACCGTGAAACGTTCAAACAGCAACTGAGAGAAGCGATGAAAAACCTCACCGCCGATTATGAAGTTGGTTTGAAGAAAGGTCGTAAATTGTCTGTTAATCGACCAGTTGGCGGTACCCAGGCAGCTAAAAAGATAACTAAATCATAGAGCCACTTTACATTGCTTCGACGTATTGATAAAAACCATCAATAAGATTTACAGGACTATGTTTGTCACTCGGATTCATTCGTTTGACAGAAGTACATGATGGAGAAATACGTTAAAAAAATCACACTAGCCCTAGCGCTTACTATCGCTTTAACGGGTTGTCAGGCAACTCAACGCCAAAACGCGACAACTGGCGAATCTGAGGCTAACTCTGCAACTCAAGGCGCTCTAATTGGTGCACTCGCTGGTGCTGCAACTGGTGACTCTAAAGACCGTGGTAAACGTGCACTTATTGGTGCTGCCGGTGGCGCCGCTGTTGGTGGTGGTATTGGTTACTACTTTGACCGACAAGAAGCTGCCCTTCGTGAAGAGCTAATGAATTCAGGCGTTCAAGTTGAACGTGTCGGTGAGAACCAACTTCTACTTCGCCTAGAAAACGGCATCGGTTTTGATTCTGGCTCTTACGCTTTGGAATCAAGCATTCACAATACCCTTCGCGGCGTTGCTCGCATCCTAGTTGAATACCCAGACACTAGCCTAGTGATTGAAGGTCACACTGACAGCGAATCGACGAACCAAATCCTTTCTGAGCGTCGAGCTGAATCTGTTCGTGCACTCTTGATCTCTCAAGACGTTGCTGCAGGTCGTGCTATTGCTCGTGGTAACGGTGAGCGCTACCCTCTATGTGACAATAACACCTCTCAAGGTCGTGCTTGTAACCGTCGCGTAGAAATTCAAATCTTGCCGCTTAAGTAGCACGATTAAAGCCCAGTCCATCTTTATCTATTGAATTAACCTCTATATAGTTGTTTATCAGTTATGTTACTCATTTAACGTGATAATAATAATCAACGACCATAAAGCGTATTCATACTGACATATCGATTCTGGGCTTTTTTACGAGACTTATCTTTTGCTGATCCTATCCAACATTCTGTCATCATCATTTCTTAGAACACTATTTCTAGCCCTCATCTTTTCCACGATTCAACTGTCCACCACACATTTCGTGCACGCAGCAAGCAGTGATGAATTTTCACTAGAATCACAACCTCAAGATCCAGTTTCTCAATACCAATTGGCTCAAGCTTATGAATCGGGTGTCGACGTTCCTGTTAGCACCAGTGATGCATTGTATTGGTACACGCAGTCAGCAGAAAACGGCAACCCAAACGCGCAATTTAGACTGGGTGAATGGTACTTGGCAGGTACAGGTGTTGAACAAAGTAACAAGCTTGCTTTGGAATGGTTTATTAAAGCGGCGTTGCAAGGTAACCAGCGCGCACCTATCGAGGTAGCAAAACTCTACGAATCCTCGCTAGAACAAGACCTCCTTCAACCATTAGATAAAGCGCAGCTATGGTATGAAGCAGCCTTAAAAGATAATCCACAAGCAGAAGAGGGCTACAACCGCATTTTGGAAGCACAATTCAACCAGCAACGTGCAAAACAGATCTCTTCAATAGAACAGCTCGATGACAGCATCGACTCTGAAATAGACACCAGTCAGGGGGTATCTAAGCACGTTCAATCTAACCAAGCATCACGCTCTAACCTCTCCAGTTCTAACCTAACTAGCTCTGACTATATGATTGGTGCTGCGTTGGCCGTGTTGATTTCAATCATCAGCATTATTGCGACGCTCGTTATCTCAAGAAAAAGACAAGCTCTAAAGTCGGGTGATTCGCGACAGCAACAACAATCACTTGAAGCGCAGCTTAGCTCGAAGGACCTTACGATTAAGCAGCAAAAACGCCAGCTGAACACTATGTTCCACGAATTGAAGAAGCAGAAAAACAGCAAAGGTCTGAGTAATTTGCAGGTGGCCTGCGCGCTATTTGGCTACACACCTAGCTCAATCCCCGACCAGAAAAGCATCAAGATCCGATACAAACAGCTATCAAAGATCTACCATCCAGATGGTCACGGATGTGACGAAGAAATGAAACGTTTGAACAATGCGCTAAAAACCATTTTACAAAATGTTACAAAACCGTAAACAAACACACATATTCATTTTCCTAGATCTCAAAGATATCGATTTTATTGGTGTTGCAATCGATCCCCCTCTCAAAAATGGGTAACAAACTATTAACTAATGGGTCTTACTTGTGTCATAATTTGCGCCGAAAATACACCTGACTTAAACAGGTGAGGAGAGAATATGTTCACAATAGAAGGCGTTTGTGATTGGTGCAAAAAGCCAAGCCTAGTTAAAAAGCACGACTACCTAGATGGTAAGTGTCATCATGCATGTAACGAGTGCAATGATATTGCAACCATTGATGTTCGCCAGTTCAATATTGGTGAAATGGAAATGAGAGCAAAACTCTCCCAAGCGACATTGAGATAAGCAACACCGTGAAATATAAGAAAGCGCCTAAGGCGCTTTTTTTGTGCCTGTGGTTTTAGATCTTCTTTCTTCTTTCTTCTTTCTTCTTTGTTCTCTCTTCTATACAGGTATATACAGTACTTTTCTGCAAAAACCAGTGTATACACCTGTATAAAGCTCACATTTATTCAACTTATGATACAAAACAGCAGATTCATTCAAATTTAATTTATCGAATACTTTCAATGATTTAATCATTTACCATCCATAACCTCAGACGAAATCGTCCAATAATCCCGCAAAAAACGCTTGATCTTATAAGCAACTAAAACTACTGTATACACATACAGCATGTATATAAGGACAGCAAAATGATTCAAGCACACGTTAAAGCACAACACTCTAGCCCGCTAGTTCACTGCGCATTTACATCAGTTTCTCGTAAAAGCAAAAATTCAAACGAGGAAGCGTTGTTTGCAAGAATGGCGTTGCTGTCCAATCAACATCAGTGGTTACTGTTTACGGCTCAAACACCAAGACCATCGGCTAAGCAGCTCAAGCAACATAATGTTTGCTGCGACCGCGTTATTCATATGAAAGCCTCTCATCAAATGACTGAGGTAGAGACTGTCGAGAAAGCAATCCGCTCTAAGAATGCGAGCGCGATTGTTGCAAGTGCATCGATTGATCAGTTCAGCCAACAGTACCTAAGAACATTAGGGTTACGCTTTCAATGTGAAGTCTTCTTTATGGATGCAAATTCAGAGCGTATTCACTAAGCCACCTTGCTTAATAACATGTTGGCTTAATAACATTTTGGCTCAAAAACATGGTCCACAAACATAGCTTAATCTTTTAGCTAACAAACTTAATTTAACTTAAGAAACAATTCGCCAAAACACAGTCCAAACATACTGCCTTCCCCTGCCCTACAATTCGCCCATTTTTTAGCGGATTGTTAGGCGGGGGTTTTTATTTAAACAACAGATTTAGCAAACGTTTGCTTTTTCTCTGGAAGCAAATAGTAGATTGGGTATAATGCCCGTCTAATCATGTGCACACCGCACTTCTCTGTATGACGTTTGATAAAAGATAGGAATGTCTAAATGAGCCTTGCTGATCAAGTTCTTGCCGTAAATGATGACCTACCAATCCGTACTGATAAACCTGTCCACAGTGGCAAGGTTCGTTCGGTCTACTGGTTAACTGAAGAAGATAGCCAACGACTAATTAAAGAGAAAGGCTACGATGTAGCACCAGATGCGCCTTTAGCAATCATGGTGATCAGTGACCGTATCTCTGCATTTGATTGTATCTGGCGTGGTGAAGGGAATCTTAAAGGTGTTCCAGGTAAGGGAGCGGCTCTGAATGCTATCTCTAACCACTGGTTCAAATTGTTTAAAGACAACGGACTTGCTGACAGTCATATTCTTGATATCCCTCACCCGTTCGTATGGATTGTACAAAAAGCTCGCCCAGTCATGATCGAAGCGATTTGTCGTCAATACATCACTGGTTCAATGTGGCGTGCATACGCAAACGGCGAACGTGAATTCTGTGGTATCGAGATGCCTGAAGGCCTTGAGAAAGACAAGAAGTTGCCTGAGCTACTGATCACGCCTTCAACAAAAGGGATTCTGAAAGGTATTCCTGGCGTTCCAGAAGCTGACGATGTGAACATCACACGCAACAACATCGAAGATAACTTCGCAGCATTCAACTTTACTCAAGCAAGCGACATCGCGCATTACGAAAAACTTCTTAAAGAAGGCTTCAACGTAATCAGCCAAGCGCTAGCAAAAGTAGACCAAACCTTTGTTGATACCAAATTTGAGTTTGGCTACGTCAACGATGCTCAAGGCAAAGAAAAGCTTATCTACATGGACGAAGTCGGTACTCCAGATTCATCTCGCATTTGGGATACTCAGGAATATAACAACGGCAACATCGTTGAGAATTCAAAAGAAGGCTTCCGTCAGTTCTTGCTTAACTACTTCCCTGATGCCGATATTCTTTTGAATAAAGAGCGTATGCCAGAACGTGAAGCATTGGCTCGTGACAATGAACTTCCACTGGATTCGCTAATGTCTCTGTCTCGCACTTACCTTGATATCGCAGCGAAAATCACAGGTGCGGAGATCGTACTGAGCGAAAATCCTAAGCAAGAGATCATCGATGTACTGCGCGCTGACTATGGTCTAATCGACTAGTCGCTTAATTGCTAATTGCTTAATCGCTTAATCTCAAAATAAAAAGCTCGAAAGCTGATAAGCTCGTAGACTCAAGTTTTAGATACTAAAAGGGCCTCAATATTTGAGGCCCTTTTTACGTGTACGTTTTTACTATTCCTCGAGAGAGATTATAGGCGAGCTGAAGTTACAGCTTAATCGTGAACTCTTCTCCAGAATTACCCGCAATCACTAAATGACTGCGCGATTCAATATACTCGATCTGCTCTTCTTCAAGTGAATATGGCATCACCACTTTGAGCTCATTGATCCCTTCCAGCTTAGCGAGCTTGAGTAAGGTAACAATGTTCGACTCATCACTTTTACGCGTCGACATTGATTTCAATGCCATCTGCCATAAACGATCCTCTGGGGTGCCCAACTCTTTAATGCTATCTCGCCAGACGGTACTGAACACTGGCGCAATTGTGGTGAGTGCTTCCAGAAAAGTCCATTTTTTACTGCATGAGGCGCCAAGAAATGTTGTGTAATCGAACTCTACACGCGTCTCTTCCTGTTTATCCATGATGTCCCCCGACACTTTGGCAACACAATATACTCAATATCTATCAACTCTTTCTTTATAGCAATAGGATATAGAAGAATAGTCTTTTATGACCTTTTGATTGGTTAAAAAGGAATATAAAAATCAAACTTGTAACAAAATAAGCACTGAAAAATCATATATGCATCTATTTGATTAATATTTTAGAGATAAAACTTATCCATCTATTTGATATCAATTATTCGACTCGCTTTTTTGAACTGAATACGCCAACCAGACCATGTCGGTAGCTCCCAACGTTTTGGCGATAACTTTCGGCTACCCGACTGATAATGGACGTAAATCAGCTTTCTTGCGGGCAAGTATTCAACATCGAGTTGCAAGTCGGCAAGGCTCAATGCAAACGGGTATTTTTCCGAAAATTCTGAGTAGAGCCAAGTTGGAATGCCATCGAACGGTATGTCTGCATGATCGAACATTTCCAATTCGCTGACATCAGTAACACCTAGTACTTCAAGCTGCTCTATAAACCATAGCTCAAAGTTAATGTTCTCAATTTCTGGTGTGTATTTAGTTTGTTCATCGAGACCAAGTTTCACATACAACTGCCAGTGTTTGATTTCTTGAGTGCGAGCCTTTGCAAAACCGGGAAGCTGCTCTCCATTTAACACAAGGTCGACGATAGGTTTTAACGATAGTTGCCCTTCAGCGGCGACGAGTTTGGTTGTAATCGTGCGGCCTGCGTACACCAATGCCATCTCGGTAAAAACACCATCATCATTCACAACGGTTTCGCCTTGCTCCCACTCTCCTAGTTCAGCATCAATGAGAAGCTCAAGAGGAATGGGTGTCGTGACCGTCGCTAAGGTCAGTGTTTGCTTAACGCCTCTTCCCGGCAAGCTGTGAGTATCCAACACCAACATCGCTTGTGCATTATCAGGGAAACGGTTCTGACGACCGAGCACCACTTCTAAAACACCATTGGCAAAGGCTTCTTTCCTTTTCAGTCGGCGCACAAACACCAGTTCAGGATGCAGATTCACAATGGTCTTGAGCAATTCAATGCGTTGGAAACGTGACGCGACTTCTAGCTGAGGAAGTTCAAATACCTCCCGCATTTGCTTCGCCAATCCTTGAGCTTCATTCAGAGCCTGTTGGTCGATGTCTAAATGCGGATCTTCTCGACCGCGCACAATCTGAATCAACAGGCTTAAATCACACCCTTCCTTCTCTTGTTGCGCGAGCGCTTCAAGATGTTCTGCATTGTTTGGTAACTGATACAAGCGAGCAGGAACGGACAGCGCCGCAGTGAGATCAACCATCGCCTCTTTTAATGCTTTGGTTTTGATTCGAGTAACGATATCGGCATACAAAGCATCAATCGGCAACGGATACAGCTTTTTACCATGCTCGGTAACTTGATGGTCGGCGTTAATCGCTTCCATCGTCAGCAAGGTTTGAGTTGCACTGTTGAGTGATTTCTCTGGAATAGGGTCAAGGAAGGACAAGCTCTCAAGCGGAGATCCACAACATGCTGCGGCCAACATAGGTTCAGTCAGCTCTTCACGCTGCAATTCAGGCGGTGTGACTAACTCTAACGCCGCATGTTCACCATATAGACGCACGCAAACGCCATCCATTACCCTACCCGCGCGGCCAGCTCGCTGTTTGGCACTCGCTCGTGATATGGATTTAAGCATCAGTGTGGCTCTGCCATTACGCTGAACGGTGCGTCTCTCTAATCCTGAATCTATCACCACGCCAATGTCAGGAATGGTTAATGAGGTTTCTGCAACGTTGGTCGCAAGGATGACCTTTCTCAAACCATTACCTTCAGTATGGATATTCCGACCCGATAACGCTGAATCTCGCTCTTTATCACTGACCGACGCATGCAATTTAACAACTTGGATATCTGGATTTTTCGCTAAGGCTTGTTCGCATTGCACGATCTCTTTTTTACCCGGTAGAAAAACCAACATATCGCCAGAAGAAGCGATCAACTGATGATTAACTTCTTCCACGATGCGCTGCCCTAGATGTCGACTATCAGGCAGTGTTCTGGATTCATTCGCTCTGTGTTCAATCTCAACTTGATAAGTTCGCCCCTCGCAGCTAATTCGATTCGCATCCAAGTAATCAGCAAGACGCTCCCCTTCAATGGTTGCTGAAGTGATCACCAAGCGATGGCTCTCTTTTTGTTTCAGAATCGCCACCAGCAGATCAATGTCCCAGCGCCTCTCGTGAAACTCATCCACCACAATCACATCAAAACTGGCTAATCCGTCTTCTGATAACCGACGCAGCGCGATACCGGGCGTCACAAAAACAACGTTAGTTTGCTCGTTATACTCTGACTCAAGCTTAATCGCATAGCCAACCTTGCTACCAAGCTTCTCACCCGATTGCTGTGCGAGGTATTTAGCCAATGACGTACACGCGATACGTCTTGGTTCCACCACCAGCACTCGTCCATGCTGAGAAGCCCAAAGTGGCAGGCGCGTTGATTTACCTGATCCGGTTTCCGCCTCTACGACAAGGTGAGAATTAGCGATTTGTTCGTGGAATACGTTTTGATAAGCATCGATGGGAAGTAATGACATAAAATGGCGAGTAGCGAAAAAGTGTGAGCAAAGTATAACGAATTATCGTGTTGAAATTCGATAAGTGTGGGACAGAGGTAAGAATATCATTTTGTTTGCTCAGATCGCGGAGAAACTATTTACAATTGAATAACTAAACCGTTATCATTTTTTAGTTACCCTTTCTCCCATATTAGGCATCCAATGAACAACGATAAACGCCCTCTATATATCCCTTATGCTGGTCCTGCTCTACTAAGTACACCTCTTCTAAACAAAGGCAGCGCATTCTCTGCTGAAGAGCGCAGTTCTTTCAACCTTGAAGGTTTGTTACCGGAAACAACCGAAACAATCCAAGAGCAAGTAGGACGTGCATACAAACAATATTGTAACTTCGAAAGTGATATGGATAAGCATATCTACCTTCGTAACATCCAAGACACTAATGAAACGCTTTTTTATCGTTTAGTTCAAAACCACATCTCTGAAATGATGCCTATCATTTATACGCCAACAGTTGGCGCAGCATGTGAGAACTTCTCAAATATTTACCGTCGTGGCCGTGGTCTGTTTATCTCATACCCGAACCGCGATCGTATCGATGACCTACTGAATAATGCGACAAACCACAACGTTAAAGTTATCGTGGTTACGGATGGTGAGCGTATTCTTGGTTTGGGAGACCAAGGCATCGGTGGTATGGGTATTCCAATTGGTAAGCTAGCACTTTATACAGCTTGTGGCGGTATCAGCCCAGCTTACATGCTACCAATCGTGCTCGATGTGGGTACTAACAACCCTCAACGTCTTGCTGACCCAATGTACATGGGCTGGCGTCATCCTCGTATTACGGGTGCTGACTACGATGCATTCGTTGAAGAGTTCATCCAAGCGGTTCAACGCCGTTGGCCTGATGCATTAGTTCAGTTCGAAGATTTCGCACAAAAGAACGCAATGCCACTGCTTGAGCGCTACAAAGATCGCATCTGTTGTTTCAACGATGATATCCAAGGCACAGCAGCCGTAACGGTTGGTTCTCTACTTGCAGCATGTAAAGCAGCAAACAGCAAACTTTCAGATCAACGCATCACCTTCTTAGGTGCGGGTTCTGCAGGTTGTGGTATTGCTGAAGCTATCATTGCCCAAATGGTGTCTGAAGGTATCAGCGATGCACAAGCTCGCTCTCAAGTTTACATGGTTGACCGTTGGGGTCTGCTACAAGAAGGCATGCAAAACCTGCTTGATTTCCAACAGCGTCTGGTTCAAACCAACGAAAACACCAAAGACTGGGAAAGCGATGGCACTGGTTTCTCTCTACTAGACGTAGTTCGCCACGCGAAACCAACCGTATTGGTTGGTGTGTCTGGTGCTCCAGGTCTATTCAGCAAAGAAGTCATCAAAGAGATGAACCTACACAGTGAACGCCCTATCGTGTTCCCACTGTCGAACCCAACAAGCCGTGTTGAAGCAACTCCAAACGACATTATTCGTTGGACTGATGGCCAAGCACTTGTTGCGACAGGTAGCCCATTTGAGCCAGTCGTTCACAACGGCACAACTTACCCAATCGCTCAGTGTAACAACAGCTACATCTTCCCAGGTATTGGCCTTGGTGTATTGGCTGTGAATGCTTCACGCATCACTGACGAAATGCTAATGGAATCAAGCCGTGCACTTGCTACGTGTTCTCCACTTGCCATCAATGGTTCAGGTGCGTTACTTCCACCATTGGAAGAGATTCACACCGTATCTAAGAAGATTGCTCTTGCCGTTGGTAAGAAAGCCATTGAACAAGGTGTTGCGTTAGAGATCACAGATGAAGCTCTTCAACAAGCAATTGACCAACATTTCTGGCAACCGGTTTACCGTCGCTACAAGCGCACGGCATTCTAATAAAGCGTACTGCGCTTGGAATAAAGAGCGTTAACGACTCTTATATGAGCCTCTGCAATTGCAGGGGCTTTTTTCTTTAAACTGTCTTGTCTTTTTAACTGATTTTTCTCATTTTTATTTGGTATTATCGAGCACTCAAAAATTAATGCTCAGTGAAAGGACCATACCGAGAGTGAAATTTGATTCTCACATTATCCGTAGCTACATAAAAAAAGCTTACAAAAAACTGCAAGGTTTTCTGTTTGGCGCTTTCCTCGTGTTCTTAGTAGGCAGCGCTGCGGTTATTGCGATCGATTATTGGGTTTCATGGCAAGCGGAAGATCGCATCATCTACGATATAGATGAAGTGCCCGAGCTTGAGGTCGCCGTTGTGCTTGGCACGAGCAAATATTTGGGTCGAACACTCAACGACTATTATAAGCACCGAATCGAAGCCGCGATTGAGCTGTTCGACCGTGAAAAAGTCGACCAGTTTCTGTTAAGTGGTGATAACGCTCATCGCTCTTACAATGAGCCGTGGACGATGAAACGCGACTTGCTGAAAGCAGGTGTACCCGATGAACGCATTAACCTCGATTACGCAGGCTTTAGAACCTTAGACTCGATTGTTCGCGCTAAAAAGATCTTCGACACCGACAACTTCCTGATCATTACTCAGAAATTCCACTGTGAAAGAGCACTATTTATCGCTAATTCTTACGATATTCATGCACAATGTTTAGCGGTTTCAGGCCCTACTCATCATTCAGGCACCTCTATCCGTTTGCGTGAAGTTTTTGCGCGTACCAAAGCCTTCTTAGATTTGTATATTATGGGGACAACGCCAAAGTTCCTTGGACCTAAAGAGCCCATTCAATCGAGTCCAAAACCGGAATCATTTCCGATTCCAAACCCTATGACTGACCCCTCTGTAAACCCTGTTGTAGATCCTACAACAAACCCTATTGCAGACCCAGCAGAGACAGATGTGTAGAAAACTACACATTTTGAATTTGTTGCCTCACACTTCCCCACTGTTACACAAAAACACACCAACACGCCTTTATTAACTTAAGTAACATTCTCCCAACAAAGTCTGACCCTACATCAAGCTATATACCTCGACAATAATAAGCATGACTCAATGAAGTCGTGCACCAATAAAACGAGGATAACAAAAGGAGCGTCTTATGACGGCACTTGTTACTACACTGAAACACTGGTTGTTCACCCGCAACAGCATGATATTAATTGGTAATTTCACGCTATTCGCACTCTTGCTCAACACCCTTCCTTTCGAATCACAAGTCAATACTGGTTTGAGTATTCTCGTGTTCGTTGCGGTTCTATGGTTAACCGAAGCTATTCATGTCAGCATCACCGCTCTGCTCGTTCCACTCTTGGCTGTCTTGTTTGGTGTGTTCAATACGCCCGCAGCGCTGGCTAACTTTTCAAACCCGATCATCTTCTTATTCATGGGTGGCTTCGCATTAGCAGCTGCACTGAACAAGCAAGAGCTAGATAAAGCGATAGCTGACAAAGTGCTGCTGATAGCAAAAGGCAGAATGTCGGTCGCTGTGTTCATGTTGTTCGGTGTGAGTGCAGGTCTATCAATGTGGATCTCAAACACAGCCACCACAGCAATGATGCTTCCTCTTGTTCTTGGCATCATGAACAAGGTTGACCAAAGTGAAGACCGCAACACCTACGTGTTCGTACTACTGGGTATTGCTTACTGTGCTTCAATCGGTGGTATCGCAACCTTAGTTGGTAGCCCACCAAACGCAATTGCGGCGGCAGAAGTTGGCTTAAGCTTCACAGAGTGGATGGCACTTGGCCTACCTATCTCAATGATCTTACTTCCAATCGCGATGATTATTCTTTACGTGATGACTAAGCCGAAGCTTGACCACAAATTCGAGCTAGACCATGCCCCAGTTGAATGGACAAACAGCAAGAAAATCACACTGTCTATCTTCCTTCTAACCGTAACGCTTTGGATATTCGGTAAACCAATCAACGCAATGATTGGCGGATTCTCTAAATTTGATAGCTTGGTAGCGATTGGCGCAATTGTACTGCTTGGCGCTTCTAGAGCGGTGGAATGGAAAGACGTCGAGAAGACAACGGACTGGGGTGTTCTTATCCTGTTCGGTGGCGGTATCTGTTTAAGTAACATTCTGAAAGCGACAGGAACCAGCGTATTCCTAGCACACTCACTAAGCGGATTTTTAGAAACAGCTGGCGTACTGCTTACGATTCTAGCCGTGGTAGCGTTCGTGGTATTCCTAACGGAATTTGCGAGTAACACAGCGAGTGCAGCACTTCTGGTGCCAGTATTCGCAACCATCGCTGAAGCACTTGGTATGTCGCCAGTTATCTTGTCTGCTCTGATCGCTGTCGCTGCATCTTGTGCCTTCATGCTTCCTGTTGCAACACCACCAAACGCAATCGTGTTTGGCTCGGGTCACATCAAGCAGAAAGAGATGATGCGAATCGGTATGGTGTTGAACCTAGTTTGTATCCTAGTGCTAACACTGTTCGCTTGGATCTTCTGGTAAACACTAACGTTCTATAAGCGCATGCTTACAGGAATGCTCCCCTAAACTGGTTGAACTTCCCCCGGTTCAACCAAGACAAAAATGCCCGTTCAGCGTAAGCAAGCACTGAACGGGCATATAAAAACAAGAAACGCTTTCCCTTTTGGTGGCCCCGCGCCACCTTTTTTGTTTTGGCTTTTGGGAGAAGAACCATAAAAACGCCACACGTCACATATGCACGTGTGGCTTATAAACTCATCAAAACAATTTTCAGATTAGTGACTCAAGATCACCTGGTTTCGACCTGAATGCTTTGCTTGATATAAAGCTTCATCAGCGCGAGCAATGGTCTCTGTCACTCGCTCTTGCTTCATCTCGGCAACACCGATACTGCATGTCAGCGGATCGCCATGAACCCAAAGGTGCTGGCTAACCAATAATCGAATGCGTTCAGCTTTTATCTGCGCCTCTCCGGCTTCGGTCTCAGGGCAAAAAACAATGAACTCTTCACCACCCCATCTCACCAACTTATCGGTAGCGCTGATCGAACTGCCCACCACCATGCTGAACTCGCGTAAAATATGGTCACCCATTTGATGTCCGTACTTGTCATTTACACTCTTGAAGTAGTCGATATCGAGATACAACATACCCAGCTTGCCATGTCCTTGCTTCACATGTTGTGACTGCATTTTCAACCAATCACGAATCGCGTGGCGGTTTAGTATTCCGGTTAACTCATCACGATGGGCCATCTCTGAAAATTCAAAATTCTGTTCTCTCAGTGCGCGATTGACGTTCTTTAAGTGGTGATGTCTTTTCTCTGCGATCACCATGCGTTTTCTTGAACGGTTTAACTCTGACAGCAAGAATACGGTGCCCGTCCCCACCCACACAAACAGTAGGATCATGAACAAGCTTTCTGCGGTGATATACGAACCTTCGAACTCAATACTGCGGATGACGATTCTGTGGTGACCGAGTTTCGCTCCAGACGCAGTAGCAAACTCAACCATATTCACATTCGAAAATTCAGGGGCCGAATGCTCTAACGCAATGTCGTTGTCAGCCAGCCACCATGTCATCACTTGCAGATTTTTGATCGGGATTTCAATCACACCACCATCGATTCCTGGAGAAAACTCCATCCCATTGTACTTGTGCGTGTACTCGTCATCAGGAACTGAATAAGCAGGGTTGTAGTTACGTAGATAGGTTCTCAAACGGCCACTAGAGTCAGCCTCCGCATGGTAATCAATGTTCACTCTAAAGGTGTGGTACTGAGAAAGGTCAAGGCCCGAGGTGATGTCAGGGTTGATACGAATCGACAGCCCACAGTAAGGCCACGGATACTCAGATTCTTTAAGTTCACAATCGAGAGTGTACTGTCCATTTTCATAGGATAACTGGGACGTACTGACTCCCCTATCAACTTGATCACTGGTCGCGATAAATTCATATTTATCAGGGGTAATTGCCGTTATCACACGATTTCCGCTCACACGGTAATACTGCACAATGGCAAGCGTTGCGATAACTAGAAAGATAACAATCTTATGGATCCACTTCACGTCTAAGCTTCCTGCTTAATATCCCTATAGTTGGGATTTCACGATAAAAAACAAGTTAGATAAATTAGTGATCTTAATACCAATAAATCACTAAAAAACGTTATATCACGCCCGAACAAAATGTCATACTATATTTTAATGCATGTATTTTCTATTGATTATTCACGGCGAGAATCAAGTAATATTGCGTATAAAAACAGGCTCTATTTGTTATACTCATCGCATAATCATCGTTAACCGTACTGCCTGCTCACAGCGCAATCGAGTCGACGAAATAATAATCAAAATACAACGAGTAATGTCATGTCTTTATTAGCAAAAGGAACACTCAAAAAGATGAGTGCTTCCCTTGATGGCGCGGTTACCTACCGTTTGCCTGTAGGCGAAGAGTTTGTAGAGCTAAACCCTCTGATTGGTAAAACCATCAACCTCACTCACACCGGCAATATTTTTTGCTGCTCATGTGGTAAGAAAACTAAGAAGAGCTACTCTCAAGGCCACTGTTTTGTGTGCATGAAAAAGCTAGCAAGCTGCGACATGTGCATCATGAAGCCAGAGACTTGTCACTACGATGAAGGCACGTGTCGCGAGCCTCAATGGGGTGAAGAGAACTGCATGGTTGATCACTTCGTTTACCTATCGAACACATCAAGCCTAAAAGTAGGTATCACTCGTCACACTCAAATCCCTACCCGTTGGATTGACCAAGGCGCGACTCAAGGTTTGCCTATCTTGAAGGTAAAAACACGTCAGATTTCTGGCCTGATCGAAGTTGAGTTAGCAAAGCACATTGCTGACAAAACCAACTGGCGCACGCTGCTTAAAGGCGACGGCGACGATATGGAATTGGTAGAAAAAGCCAAAGAACTGTTGCCGTTGGTTGAGGATAAAATCCAAGAGATCAGAGCGAAGTTTGGTGATGATGCTATCGAGATTCTGAGCGAAAACATCACTTCATTGAGCTACCCAGTTGAACAGCACCCAGTGAAGATTGTGTCGCACAACTTTGACAAGAACCCTGAAGTATCTGGTGTGCTGCAAGGTATTAAAGGCCAATACCTAATCTTAGATACGGGCGTGATTAACATCCGTAAATTTGGCTCTTACGAAGTGGAAGTGTCTGCATAACTTGTAGAACTTAAACGTTTCTTATAGTTAGAAGCGCTTAGTGAATAGCCAAAAAATAAAATGCCCTCAAGTGATGACTTGAGGGCATTTTTCGTTGTCGATCCTATTCGCTTTCGATGACGATTTTAGGCGTTAGAGCGCAACCACATCTCCGTCTACACAATTCTTGCCGTTGGCTTTCGCGCGATAGAGAGATTGATCGGTTAAATTCACGAGTGCATCAATCGTGACACCGTCTTCACAGGCTTGGCTATCACTGATTCCGATACTGACACTCGAATTAAATCGTAACTGTTCATCGATTCTGAATTCAACTTGATTGAACTGTTGGCGAATCTCTTCTGACACTTCGTGTGCTGTTTCAAGAGACGTGTTTGGGATAAATATAATGAACTCTTCGCCCCCCCAACGGCCTGCGACTCCGCCGGCTTTCTCGGCACTGCGCTTGGTAATATTAGCCAAAGCACAAATGACCTCATCACCGACCATATGACCGTAAGTGTCATTAATCGACTTAAAATCATCGATATCTAGCAGCATACAAACAAGGTAGTTTTTAGAGGACATGTGCTCTCTCAACCACTCATAAATCGCTCTGCGGTTAAGTAAGTCGGTCATTTCATCGAAGTTCGCTTGGTGTACCAACTGCTTTTCCAGCATCACCTTTTGAGTCACATCTTCGAGCACAACCTGAACGGCTGGCTGACCTTTCCAAGTAATCGCATTGTCGTAAATATTGAAGAACCGATGAACGCCGTCAAAGCCAATGTTTTCAACCACGGTACTAGTACCTGACAACTCCCCTGATACGATCGCGTGATAGTGCTTGCTGATGCCATCGGCATTCTGTTTTGGTACCAGTTCAAGGATAGAGTCCAGCTCTAATACTTGCTCGATGGAAGCCGCGCCTTGCATGTTGACCCAAGATTGATTGACCATCAGCGGTTTGAACTCTCGATGAACCAAGATGCCCTGCCCTGATTGCATGATCATATCGTGATACATCTTATCTTGTTCACGTACCGCATTTTGCAGCTGAATCGCAGGGGAAAGATCGATCACCGTGACTTGCAGTGCAGGCCGACCTTGCCACTCTGTCACATGGTCAATAGAGAACACTGTGAACTCTCGACCATTGCGATCAACATTAACATAGGTGTGGACCTGCGGATCGCGTTGACCACTGATCGTTTCAAGGTAATTTTGATAGGCTAAAACATGGTATTCTTCTGAGATTAGATCTAGGAAGCTATCTATATTAGTAAGTAGTTCTTCGGGTGATTGGTATCCATAGATGCGAGCATAATTAGCGTCAACACTAACTACATTCATATCTTGAATAGTTATTACACCGTACGTGGATTCGAAATTTATTGAAGACATTGCCAACTCCGCACTCTCGCTATACTCCACAAACTGGAGCATAACAACACATCCTGCCAACGCTTCCACAGAATCTATCACGCGCTAGGGACATTAATATACCATCTAGTATATCGTACTGTTGCGGACTTCTCTACAACTCAATTGCTAACACGAGTTAGTAAAAGTAGACAAGCATCTCAATCCCATTATTCGCGTCAAAAAACAGAAATAGATAACCTATACCAATGTAACCATTATCTTTTTCTACTTTTGGCCTTGAACTGATGAAAGAATCCGCTCCCAACCACTTCAAATCCTGTTCGCTATTCTTTTAAACCTGCGCACTATTCTTTAAACCTACGAACTATTCATTCCAATCAGAGAAATATGAGACTAAGAAGTCGATAGCTAACCGTGCCCTCTGTGGAAGAAAACGACGGTTCTGATAAACAATCCAACTGCTTGTGCCCGCTCCCCAATACTCTTCTAACACAGGGACGAGTTTTCCATTGCTAAGACTGCCATTGAAACTGCTTTTAGGAAGATAAACGATGCCAAGCCCCTCTTCGCAAGCTTTCAGTACAGCGCTTGAATTGTTGCTTTTCCAACGGCCATAAACTCTGACTGCGGTTAGCGGATTTCCATCGTTCTCGAACAACCACTGGTCACTGTTGGCGATAATACAGCTGTGCAGCTTGAGTTGTTCTGGATTCGCTGGAGCACCAAACTCAGCAATGTAATCTTTGCTTGCTGCTGCCGCCATCGGGCGATCGACGAGCTTTCTTGCCACCAATCCTGAATCGTCCAATCGACCATAACGAATCGCGAAATCGATGCCATCTTCGATGAAGTTAACCATCTTGGTATTGAAATTCATTTCTATGGTGAGCTCAGGATGATCTTTAGCAAACTCCATCATCGCCGCTGCGACATGATTTTCTGCAAACGCGCCTGCCGCACTCACACGCAAAGTACCGCTAAGCTGAGTCTGCTGAGACGTGACTTGTTCATTGGCCTGTTGTAGCCCAATCACCAAGTCTTTGCACTGTTGGTAATAAGTGTGGCCCGATTCAGTCAGGCTAACCATCCGTGTTGAACGCGCAAGCAGGGCCACTCCCACTCTCTCTTCCAACCTTGAAACCTGCCGACTCACATGGCTGGTACTGCAACCTAGCTGTTTAGCGGCTGCTGAAAAGCCGTGGCATTCGGCGACCGCAACAAATTCATTAATCCCTTCAAAGCTATCCATACTTAATCTACTCGCATTCTATCTTTGCTATATAGCAACAATGTTTTGCCTGTTTCGTATATTATCACCTAATCAGTTTGGAACTAGTATTAGATACAACAAGGCGGCGATAGCTAAGTAACAACGCGATACCTAGCGCCTAACGAAAAGCTTCAGTGCTTAACGAAAAGCGTCAGCACCTAAATAAAAAAAACAGCAGCTCAAAGGGACGAATCATGAAAAAAATACTAATACCTGTAACTAACCACGCAACACTAGGCGATACAGATCAAGCGAATGGTACTTATGCGCCTGAACTGACTCATGCTCTCAAAGAGATCATTGCTGCGGGTTTTGAGTACGACATCGCTTCTATCAAGGGTGGTAAAGGCCCATTGTACGGAACCGATATTGAAGGGGATTCAGTAAACGCTGAGATCTTGGCTGATGATGACTTCCAAAACCGCATCAACAATACGATTCCTGTAAACCAAATTAATGCAGAAAGCTACGATGCTATCTTCTACCCAGGTGGTTTCGGTTTGCTTTCAGACCTAGCAACCAACGAGCAATTCGCTGCTATTGCGGCTAAGCATTACGAAGATGGTGGTGTGATTGCGTCAGTATGTCACGGCCCTGCGGCGCTGCTTCCGATTGTTTTAAGCAACGGCGAGAAGCTACTAAGCTCTAAATCGGTGACTGGCTTTACACGTGAAGAAGAGATCGACTTTGGCACCATCAACGACATT
Source organism: Vibrio sp. 10N.222.55.C6 (assembly GCF_041473395.1). NCBI lineage: Bacteria > Pseudomonadati > Pseudomonadota > Gammaproteobacteria > Vibrionales > Vibrionaceae > Vibrio > Vibrio sp. 10N.222.55.C6. The sequence goes on along the minus strand of NZ_JBFRSD010000002.1, from coordinate 414,827 downwards.
CCGTTCCTACTGGAAGAGTCTCTTGCTCGCAGCGCAGCGCGTTTCAACAAGGTTCAACCTTGGCAAGAGCTTGTGATTGTTGATGAGCGAGTAATTACAGGCCAGAACCCAACTAGCGCACACGCAGTGGGTGTAGCAATTGTTGAGCAGCTTTCTTAGTCGAATCGCTGTATTGATTAGGTCACAGGCGATAACTAAATAAGCGCGCTGAAACGAAAAAGAGCATATTTCCTACTCACTATTCATGAGAGAAGTATGCTCTTTTCTAATTCTGTCGCTATTAAGTGCTCGTGACTTCTTGCTAATTACTTCTACTAATGGCTTCGCAAGATCCCTTCAAGCACATTGAACAGCAAGTCGATCTCTTCAATCGAGTTGTAATGCATACAACCAATACGCACCACGCCCTGCTCTTCGATACCCAGCTGCTTCACCAAACCTAGCGCGTAGAAGTGTCCATTCCACACACAGATATTATGCTCGCCCAGCTTCTTAGCGATAAACTCTGGAGAGTGATTATCAAAGGTGATGGCAAATGTTGGCGTTCTTAGATTCGAGTCAAACTCTGTTTTCCCGTAAAGCTTTGCCCCTTCGAGATCAGACAAGCGTTTAAGGAAGTACTCACTCAGTTGGCTCTCATGCTTATTATAAAGCGCGTAGCTTTGCTCTAAACGAGAACGCAATGAGTCGGTTGGCTCACCAAACTGCGCCAAGTAATCTACTGCTGCAATCACACCGGCAAGGCCTTCAAAGCTTTGCGTACCTGTTTCAAAACGGCCTGGGCCGATATTGGTTGCAGGCTCTACCTTGTAAGGCTTTAACGTGTGTAGCCATTGAGGTGCAACATAAGCAATGCCCACATGCGGGCCGAAGAACTTATAAGCTGAACACGCTAAGAAATCACAATTCAGTTGCTGAACATCGATCAAGTGATGCGGTGCGTAATGTACGGCATCGACATAAACCTGCGCGCCATGCTGATGTGTAAGCTCGATAACTTTCGCCATATCAACAATCGAGCCCGTCGTGTTCGAAGCAAACGTCACCGCGACAAGTTTGGTTTTCTCATTCAGCAGTGACTCAAAATGTGCCATATCCAAACTGCAATCCGACTCGTCTACACGAACTTGACGAACAATCGCCCCTTTGTCGTCTGCCGCTTGCTGCCAGCTCGATACATTCGAATAATGATCTAATGCGGTGACGATAACTTCATCGCCCTCTTGCCAGTCGCGGCTGATCGCTCGGCTAAGTTGGAAGGTCAGCGATGTCATATTCGCACCGAACACAACGTTGCCAGAAGATTCAGTATTGAGTAGCGCTTGTGCTGCTTCTCTCGCTTGCTGCATTAAGCTTGTCGTCTTTTGGCTAGAAAAGTAATGACCGCCTAGGTTTGAATTAAAGTGCCCGAGGTATTCCGTCATGGACGCCAAAACATTTTCAGGCACCTGAGAGCCACCCGGCCCATCAAAGAAAGTGACCGGCTTGCCATTATGATATTGGCCTAACGCGCTAAACTGTTGGCGCACATCATTAAGAGTGAAGGACATTGCGCGCATCCTTAGCCGTTAGAACAAACACATCCATGTAGCCCATCTCATCGTGGTCTATGGTACGAATCGGCTGTGCGTTGTGCCAAAGCTTACTGTCGGCAAGCATTGCCACTTCACCATCGCCTAACACTTTTCTGAAGAACGGTGCTTCGTGGCTATCTTGGTACAGCATGATTTCGCCGCCCACAATGTTGTGGCGGTTAACACCAATTAAAGCGATGTGGTCGAAGCCGTCTTGGTGAACACCTTCTGGCGCAACCTGAGTCTCTTCAAAAATGGCAGCAATACGGATTTGGTGGATTTCGATTTCTTGTCCGTCTTCAAGCCCATTGGTTTCAATGAACAACTCACACATCTCTTGCATGCCTTCGCTGCTTAAGATTGGTGCTTCAATTGGTTCGAATTGGCGAACAACGTCACCTTGAAAGTGATTAATGTCTTCAGACTGAACAAAGTTATGTTTGTCTAGCTCTACGACTTGTCCATTACTGAATTGAACCACCGAGTATCTTCTTAATCGAAACTGGCCATCCGCATGCTCTGTGCTTGGTAACTTAGAGAATGAAGGTGACAACTCCTCAACCGCGTGGTTACTGAGGTGGGTAATATGTAGGGTATTTTCGTGAGCATGTAACATCATCGACTCCTTAATGATTGTTAATTTACTTTCGACATTTAACGTTTTGTTTACATAAAGGATACTTGAAGATCTTGTCAAATCAACATTAAACAATCATTTATCCCGTCAGATTTAATAATTCAGACACTAAATCCAACTTGAAAATCAAAAGCAGTGTATAACACCAGAATAAAAGATGACCAACTCTTAAAACTAGCACACTCCACTAGCTAGTTGTAAATCCCTGAAAATTTAAATTTAACGATATTATTAACTGGCAAACCATGTTTCATATTGTGTCAGCCCTTTTGCTTCAATACGCCAGCCTCCTTGCATGAGCTCAGGCATCACTCTCGCCATCATTCATTTCTATGCTTTTGCACAGCAAAATACGACCTACCTATCAGTTGCCAAGCTATTGATTATTTACACAACAAACTGAAATTGGTTAATTTATGACTAAGCCAGAAACCAAACGCCTTTGCTTGCGCGTCTGGAACAGGTCGAGTTCGGGGGGAACTCGACCGCCCTCAAATAGAGTGCTTTCTAATAAAACCTACAATTATAAATGATGCGTTTATTTGGAATATGATGGTCTGCCTTTATGTCCTAACTTAGAATTCGTTAAAAATAGGCGACTATAAAGATTGGGAATGTTCTACACAAAACAGATGAGAGGGTAAGCAAGCTTGAAAGGTTGGTTGCTAAAAGAGCCACCTTTGGTGACATTTACACCAAAAGTCAAAACGAAAATAAGTTAACTAGACTTAAAACGATTCACTTAGAAAATAGGGAATTTAGCTAACACTCAATTTCACTGGACTGATTTTTAAAACCGTTCTTCGAGCGCTTCTGCTGGTACATTCGCTGGTCAGCTAAGCTCAAACACTCAGAAAAATTGACACATTCAAAACTAGATGCGCTTCCAAAACTGAGGCCAGACTTAGGCCAATCAGCACTGCGAATTTGCTCTTCCACCTGAGTCACTCTAAGCTCAATCTGAGAATAGAGAGCCTCAACTTGTTTCTCTTTATCCACTTTCAACAACCAGATAAATTCGTCGCCACCAGCTCGATAAACCATTCCAAGGTCTGTAAATTTTTCTCGCATCATGCGGCTGGTGTATTCTAAAAAGCGATCCCCTTCATCATGACCATAAGTATCATTAATCGATTTAAGGCCATCACAATCGATGAAGACGATACAATAGGAATGATGTACTAATTGTTTACTCGCATCATTAAAATCCAGCCGGTTTCCAAGCCCCGTTAAACTATCCACCCTCGACTGGATATAGGTTTTCTGATGTTGATGTTGTTGAATCCGCAACCATTCAATCAGTGACAATAAAATGCAGGTACAATCTATTGCTAATGCAACAACAACGATGACTTCTGTCGATCTCTGAGTCGGCAATGGTGCAAAATGCGCAAAAATGTAATATACCAAAGCCGTGCCATAACAAAGACCACCGATCAAATAATATTTAGCGACAAAGTTTCGTTGATAAACCATCAATACGCCAGTCACTATCATTGTCGGCACCCAGATTGCCGCAATTAAATGGGACATAACAAAAGTCAACGAAAACGGGGCAAAGACATTAATAAACCCGATAATGACACACAGCCAACTAAAGGCCTGAAAGGTAAGATTAATACGAATAAAATGCTGCGGAAATCCAAACAATAATCTTGTGTAATAGCAAGAAAAAGCAACCGCAAACGGAAACAATACCATTCCAAAATAAACTGGGTTCCAGCTTTGGCTTGATAATAAGTACCCCCAAGCGCCTGAAGCGGCGAACCATCCCAGGCCATGTAGCCCAACATAACCAGCACAAGCCAGTGTGACTGGATGTTTAGTTTGAAAGTAACAAAAAAGAGCGAAAACTCCCAACGTTAGCATGACAGTAATAGAAGCTAATGTGAGCGTATTGTTGCGGAAAACGTGAATATAAAATGGATATTCAGGTTGAAGAGTGAAGTTAACTGCCTTTGGAAATTTCTTTGCTTCCAAGTAGAGCCAAAGTGTTCCAGATTCCTCCGCATTCAATATTAACGGGAAGCTTTGCCTATGCAGATGCAAGATACTCTTGTTACTTAATTGGCCAAAATCAAGTATTCGCCTTACTTGACCATTTGTTGATTGCCAGTACCCCCAACCTTGATCCAAATAGTTTGCACGGAGTGTAACTATTTGTTGTGACGACTTGATATCGGAGTTGGCCAAATCAACTCTCAACCCAAACGCCCCTTCACCACCAAATATCGTTTCAATCCTTGGAGAGGATTCAATGTGTTTTTTTAATATGGGAAAATCGACTGGATCAGATAACAAAGGCATTTCATACCATCTTACAGCTTCATTAGCTAACACAGATTGTTCCCCGCTGACCTGCAGCGGAGAAGCAAAAACCGAATTCAGGCACACAATAAACACATTGATAAAAAGGATTAGAATCTGCATAGAGTTCAAATGATTCCGCGCAATATATAAATATCAATAATAACACATACAAAAAAATAACAACCGAGAAACACTCAACAGTTCAAGTATTAACCAACATTACACCTGTTTGTAATCATGCCGTTCATACTAAAAGTGCGTCTTGTGGTCGCTTATCTGCACGCTAATTTTGATGAATTCTTGCAGCGTCTTTTAACGCAAACTTTTTAAAATAAAACATAGGATTCAGGTTCTCTTGTTTTTCTACTCATCAATGTATACGAAAAAAAGTAAATACTGCTATAGAAACACCATGATCAAGAAGGCCCTAAAAGTGAGCAATATGCATAGCTGTTTGCAAGAGCACTTTCCTTGACTTATCGCTATTGATCTAAGACACAGGATTACAAGACCATCATTTAGTTCGGTTATGTTCTAACGTATAACGATTAATTACACTTCAACCCTTGTTTAACCTTTTATTGCCTCCATATTTTCCATACAATCCTAAGCGATTATAAATAAAAACAATTTCAATTTCGGAGTCCTCATGAGCGACGTAAAGCACTGTAATTTATTGATTCTTGGTTCTGGCCCTGCTGGCTATACAGCTGCAGTTTACGCTGCTCGTGCAAACCTAAACCCTGTACTTGTGACAGGTATGCAGCAAGGTGGTCAGCTTACAACCACGACAGAAGTGGAAAATTGGCCTGGTGATCCTGAAGGTTTAACGGGTCCAGCTCTAATGGATCGCATGAAAGAGCACGCAGAGCGCTTTGAAACAGAGATCCTGTTCGACCACATTAACGAAGTCGATCTATCAAACCGCCCTTTCCGTCTTAAAGGCGATTCTGGCGAGTACACGTGTGATGCATTGATCATCTCAACGGGTGCATCAGCTAAGTACCTAGGTTTAGAGTCTGAAGAAGCATTCAAAGGCCGTGGCGTTTCTGCTTGTGCAACATGTGATGGTTTCTTCTACCGCAACCAGAAAGTGGCGGTTGTTGGTGGTGGTAACACGGCTGTTGAAGAAGCACTTTACCTGTCTAACATCGCGTCTGAAGTTCACCTTGTTCACCGCCGTGACACGTTCCGCGCTGAAAAAATTCTAGTGAAGCGTTTAATGGACAAAGTAGAGAACGGCAACATTGTCCTTCACACTGACCGCACGCTAGACGAAGTTCTGGGCGACGACATGGGTGTGACTGGCGTTCGAATTAAAGATACTCAGTCTGATAAGACAGAAGACATCGAAGTAATGGGCGCATTCATTGCTATCGGTCACCAACCAAACACTGAAATCTTCAAAGGCCAAGTTGATATGAAAGATGACTACATCATCGTTCAGTCTGGTCTTGAAGGTAACGCAACACAAACTAGCATCCCAGGCGTGTTCGCTGCAGGTGATGTAATGGACCACAACTACCGCCAAGCAATCACTTCTGCTGGTACAGGTTGTATGGCTGCACTGGATGCTGAACGCTTCCTAGATGGCCTTAACGATAAGTAAATCTGAGATTGCAGATTTGATTATCGGTGCTCTCGCCTCAGTAGATGCAGGGCGTCATCACATTTTGTTGTAAATCCCTAGAGCCCAGTGGTATATCCACTGGGCTTTCTTTTGTATACTAGCCGCCCTCAACAAATAATAATTATCATTAAGCCTTCATAATGGATAAGAAAAAACAACGCAGCTTGAACAAGTGGCTTAAGCAACAGAGTAAGTTAGCGAAACGCTGGCTTATGATTGCGATTAGCCTTGGCGTACTTTCAAGCGTGTTCTTAATTGCTCAAGCAGCTCTTCTCGCCTCTATTCTTCACCAGCTGATCATCGAAAATGTCGATAAATCTGAACTGGTTGGTCATTTCGCAGGCTTGGCATTATCGGTCGTTGGCCGTGCTGGCTGTACATGGGGACGTGAGATCGCAGGTTATCGCTGTGGTGAACAGATCCGTGTCTACATCAGGCAACTGATCCTTGATAAGTTACGTGAGTTGGGCCCTGCTTATATCAAAGGCAAACCTGCGGGTACGTGGGCAACCCTGTTGCTAGAACAAGTCGAAGACATGCAAGACTTCTTCTCTCGTTACTTACCTCAGATGTCTTTGTCGGTAATGATTCCATTCATTATTTTGGTTGTGGTGTTCCCAGTAAACTGGGCAGCAGGACTGATCTTCTTGATTACTGCTCCACTGGTACCAATGTTCATGGCACTTGTGGGTATGAAAGCAGCCGATGCAAACCGTAAAAACTTCAAAGCACTGCAACGTCTTTCTGGTCACTTTTACGACCGTTTGCAGTCAATGACAACCATCCGTCTATTTGACCGCACAAACGCTGAAACAGAAGTATTGAAAGGTGCATCTGAGGTGTTCAGAACGCGCACCATGGATGTATTGAAGATCGCTTTCTTGTCGTCTGCAGTACTTGAGTTCTTCACGTCTATCTCGATTGCGATGACGGCGGTTTACTTTGGTTTCACTTACATCGGCGAGCTTAACTTCGGCCACTACGGCGTTGGCATTACGCTATTCGCAGGTTTGTTTATCCTTATCTTGGCGCCAGAGTTTTACCAACCTCTGCGTGATTTAGGTACTTTCTACCATGCGAAACAACAAGCGGTTGGCGCAGCGGAAAGTATTGTCGAGTTCCTAGAAACAGACATCACTAAAGTTAAATCAGGCGACACTCAGTTAGACCCGGCTCAAGGCATCAATATTGAAGCTCAAGATCTGAAAGTATTGAGCCCTGAAGGTGTTCAACTGGTTGGTCCTATCTCGTTCGCGCTTAACACTCGCCAATCGACTGCGTTAGTTGGCCCAAGTGGTGCAGGTAAAACAAGTTTGATCAACGCTATTCTTGGTTTCATGCCTTATGAAGGAAGCTTGAAAATCAATGGCATTGAACTGCGTGACCTAGACTTGGCCTCTTGGCGTAAAACCATTAGCTGGGTTGGTCAAAACCCGTTACTACTGCACGGCACAATTCGTGACAACGTCACTCTAGGTAAGCACGATATCACTGACCAAGTTGTCGAGAATGCACTTGAGCAGTCTTTTGCTAACGAATTCGTAAATGAGCACGGCTTGGATTACATGATTTCTGATCGTTCTGGCGGCTTATCTGTTGGTCAATCTCAGCGTTTGGCTCTGGCTCGCGCAATGATTCAAGACGGTCAGTTCTGGTTGCTCGATGAACCCACTGCCAGCCTAGATACTCGTAGCGAACAGTTGGTAATGAAAGGCATCAATAGCAACATCGAAAGCCGCACTGCCCTACTTGTGACGCACCAACTCGCTCCGCTTCAATCGGTCGATAACATTCTGGTTATGCGCGATGGTGGTCTTGTTGAACAAGGTCATTACTCTCAGCTTTCGACTGCGGGTGGTTTATTCGAAGAGATGCTTAACGCGAACTTAGCTCAACAAGACAATAAGGGTAATTTAGATGCGTGATTTACTGCCTTACCTGAAACTCTATAAAAAGCATTGGTTTGGCCTATCGCTAGGCATGCTACTGGCTTTTGCTACTCTGTCGGCTTCTATTGGCTTGTTAACGCTATCAGGCTGGTTCATTTCAGCTTCTGCGGTTGCAGGCCTTACGATTGCACGTGAAACCTTCAACTACATGCTGCCGGGTGGTGGTGTACGTGGTTTGGCAATGAGCCGCACTGCGGGTCGTTGGGGTGAACGTGTTGTCAGCCACAATGCAACATTCAAACTGTTAACTGATTTACGTATCTTCTTCTTCAAGAAGCTGGCTCCGCTGATCCCAGGTCGTATCTCAAACCTTCGTGATGCTGACCTACTGAACCGTTTGGTTGCCGATGTCGACGCCATGGATCACGTGTACTTGCGCTTAGTAAGCCCTGTGACGGTGGGTGTGTTCGGGATTTTCTTCCTGACTCTGTTCTTGATGTGGTTCGATAGCTCACTAGGTTTAATCCTAGGTTCTATCCTTCTTATCATGCTGTTGGTTTGGCCAATCTTGTTCTACAAGCTTGGTAAACGTAATGGTGGTGAGCTAACACAGAACAAAGCGGATCTTCGTGTAACGACGCTTGATTGGATTGAAGGCTACAGCGAGCTAACTCTGTTCGGTGCTGAGGAGCGTTACCGTAATGCGATTCTAGAAACGCAACGCAAGCTGATGGCGAATCAGTTTGTGAACGCTAACCTAACCGGTATGGCTTCAGCAGCGCTAATGCTGTTCAACGGTTTGACGCTGGTTCTTATGCTTTGGCTTGCGGCTGACGGCGTGGGTGGTAATGCACCAGACCCGTTCATCGCGCTAATGGCATTCGCAACCATGGCAAGCTTCGAGCTATTAATGCCAATTGCAGGTGCGTTCCAGCATTTAGGTCAAACTCTGTCTTCAGCACGTCGCTTGAACGAAGTTATTTTGTCGGAGCCTGAAGTTCAGTTCGCTGAAGAGAAACTCGACATCAACAAGCCGCTTGATATTACGTTCTCAAACGTGACGTTCAACTACCCTGATTCTGAGCGCAGTGTTCTGAACGCTGTTGACCTAACGATTCTGGCAACGAACAAAGTAGCGATTGTGGGTCAAACAGGTTCTGGTAAATCGACTCTGATTCAGCTTCTGACTCGCTACTGGGATCCTAAGAAGGGTTACATCTCAATTGCGGGCATTGAACTGACTCAGTGGAATGAATCACAGCTTCGTGAATCAATCAGTGTGGTAAGCCAACGTGTCGACATTCTAAATGGTACTTTGCGTGACAACTTGTTGATTGCAAGACCAGAAGCAACCGATGATCACTTAGCGAATATCTTAAAAGACGTTGGCCTAGAAAAGCTGCTTGAGAATAACGCGCTTGATAGCTGGTTGGGTGACGGTGGTCGTCAACTGTCTGGTGGTGAGAAGCGCCGTATTGGTATTGCACGTGCAATCCTTCATGATGCCCCTATCCTGCTTCTTGATGAGCCAACAGAAGGCTTAGATAAGCAAACAGAGCAAAGCATCATGACGCTGTTCGAGAAGCACTTCGAAGGCAAGACGGTTATTTTCATTACACACCGTTTGATTGGTCTGGAATCGATGGATTCTATCGTTCTGATTGAACAAGGCGAGATTGTTGAAAACGGCTCTCACGAGAAGCTGTTAAACGAAGAAGGACGTTATTTCCAACTTCGTCAGGCAATCTAGCTTCCCCTTAAGCTATAAAGAAAACTATTCAAGGCCCGAGTTTATGCTCGGGCTTTTTGTTGTCTGCGATTCTAGTCTCGAGCAACCATTCCCCCCTAAACGGTTGTTCATGCGCTGATTAGTTTTGCCCTTTCCTACAAAAACTTACCATTTACAAAGCAACGAGTTGCACACAATTCAAGTCGTAGCACATTACTATGATCATCTTTCTAGGATAATACGTATCAATCAACCTCATGGAATAACCTCCCCCTAAAATAATGGAGAACAGTGTATGTCTTTACGATTAATCGCAACAACGATAGCGCTTGTAGGTGCTAGCTTTACCGCTCAAGCGAGCTCGGAATGTGAAGTATCGATTGATGCTAGTGATCAAATGAAATTTTCAACTGACACATTAAGCGTTCCAGCGAGCTGTAAAGAAGTGAAGCTGACGCTAAACCATACTGGTTCTATGCCAGCCCAATCAATGGGTCACAACGTCGTTATAACAGACACTGCGTCGCTACAAGCAGTAGGCATCGATGGTATGTCGGCAGGTATCGACAATAACTACGTAAAACCTGACGACAGCCGCGTTTACGCCTTCACTCGTGTTATCGGTGGTGGCGAGTCAACCTCAATCACTTTCAGCACAGAGAAAATGACAGCCGGTGGCGACTACTCTTTCCTATGTTCATTCCCGGGCCACTGGGCAATTATGAAGGGCAAGTTTGAGTTTAAATAACTCGTTAGTCTAGATGGTACAGATACATCAAAGCCCCAACCTAAGTCGGGGCTTTGTTATATTGGCTTCGATTACAGCTTGAAGCGGCTGATTTCGCTTTCTAGCTCGTGAGACAGTTCAGAAAGCTGCGCAGCTTGCTCTGCAGCTTGGTGTGCTTCGTCTGCTAGCTCGTTAGATACGTCACGGATTCCTTCAGTGTTACGAGTAATCTCAGACGTTACTGACGCTTGCTCTTCTGCAGCAGAAGCAATCTGTGTTGCCATGTCGCTGATGCGTTCAACAGCAGCATGGATTTGCGTTAGGCTTGCAGCCGCTGAGTTCGCGTCATCAACACTGGTTTCAGCAAGAGTACGGCTATCGTTCATGATGTTAACCGCTTTGCCTGTTGTACCTTGCAGCAACTCAATCGTTTGTTGAATTTCTTGCGTTGAACCGTGTGTACGTTGGCTCAGAACTCGAACTTCATCCGCTACTACTGCGAAACCACGACCTTGCTCACCGGCACGTGCTGCTTCAATAGCGGCGTTAAGTGCAAGTAGGTTTGTTTGTTCTGCAATACCTTGAATGTTAGACAAGATAGCGTTGATGCTGTTGCCGTGCTCTTCAAGTTCTAGAATCACGTTGGTTGCGATTTGAACTTCTTGAGCCAGGTTTTGGATAGAGCTTTGAGTCTGTGTCACTTGACCAGTACCGTGCTCACACGCGCCAACCGCTTCAGATGAGTTCTGTGCAGTATGGTCTGCGTTACCTGCGATCTCTTGTGTTGCTGCAGCCATTTCGTTAACGGCTGTTGCTACCATGTTGATCTCGTCTTGTTGCATTTGGATACGAGCACTACGTTCTTCAGCTTGAGAAGCCGTTTGACGCGCTTGGTTGCCCAGCGCAGCAGATACTTCGCTTAGCTTGATCACCATGGTGTGCATGTTGCCCACAAAACGGTTGAAGTTTGCTGCAAGCTGACCAATTTCGTCGTCGCTCTTAGGCTCAAGGCGTTGAGTAAGATCGCCCTCACCTGAAGCAATTTCTTCAAGTGCTGCTGAAACGCGGTTTAGGTCGCGGAATAGGAAGCTTACTAACCAAGACACGAGTACGATTACGATGAGCGTAATAACGACAGCAGTGATGATCAGCTGAGTAAGTAGCGTTGAGTGGTTCGCTTCTTCTGTTGCTTTGTCCATCTGAACCGCGAAGATCCAGTTAGTGTTAGGCACCTTCGTGAAGTAAAGCAGCTTGTCTGCGCCGCGCTCTTTGATGATCTCGATGCTACCCGTACGCACTGCGTTTTCGATGATAGGCATAGAGATATCGTTTGAAAGCTGGCTTACCGGCTTCAAGCTTAGTGCTGAATCTGGGTGTGCTAGGAATGTGCCGTCAGAGGCATCAATTAGCATTGCGTAAGCGTTGTCACCAACATCAAGGCTGATTACATCGTTAACCAACTGGTCGATCAGTACGTCTGCACCAACAACACCAACAAGTTGGCCGTTGTGGCGAACAGGTTCTGCGATCGTTACTAGAAGTGCTTTGGTGATTGCATCTTGGTAAGCCGTAGTAATGATTTGCTTACCTGCAGCGTTTGCTTCTTGGTACCAAGGACGTTGACGAGGATCGTAATCTGCACGATTACGTTCAGGATGTGAACGGTACATTCCACCTTCTGGAGTACCTAAAAAGATATCGTCAAAGCCACCCGCTACACGAGCTTGTCTAAGGAAAGGAACAACATCATCCTCTCGTGAAAAGTCATTAAATGCTGATGCGATATCAGTACGGATATCAATCCAGTTTTTAATACCTTCAGATGCTGCTTCAGATACGCTTTCAGCTCGTAGGTATACGCCATTACGAGTCTGTTCAAATAATTGGTTTGCTGATAACCAAGTCAACGCTGTAGCCATAACGACAACAGCAGATAGGCTAGCACCTATCAACTTCTGCTTTAGTGTTAGTTTCATGTCAAAGTTTCACGAGTGGTGGGAAATCCCGCGCATACTACCCAATATCAGTATTAAATTCGAGCAATTTTATAATTTAATATCGGAATATAATTTTAAGCAAACCATAAGCTTACCTAATGTCAATTCCTTGGCTTGTCGCCAAATTTAAGGCGGCATTATCTCTACGGTTATTAGTATTTTTATCGCACTTCACATGTTAAAAAGAGACAAGAAAACACGGTAAAGAAGAAACAAAAAAGGCAGAAGAGTTTCCTCTTCTGCCTTCATATTGTTTACCGTTCTACTGCGTATAAATTGCAGTAGATTTCAGCTTAAAAAGCCTAGCGTTTTTCTGTACGCATACCCATTAGCAAGCTCACACACATCAGTAATAGAATGATGGTAAATGGTAATGCCGTCGAGATTGCACCCGCTTGTAGAGCTTGTACTGCTTCAGTACCACCAACCCACAATAGAGCCACAGCAATCGCACCTTCAAGGAACGCCCAGAACACACGTTGAGGCACAGGCGTATCAACTTTACCACCCGCGGTGATGCTGTCGATTACTAGAGAGCCTGAGTCAGACGATGTAATGAAGAATACTAGAACCAATACAACCGCAATGATTGAAAGCAGAGTCCCGAACGGCAGTGCATCAAACATTTGGAACATTGCTAGTGATACATCTGTTAGGCCGTCTTGACCAAGAATACCAACGTTATTCACGATTTGGTCAATCGCCATGCCACCGAATACTGACATCCAAATGATAGTCACTGTAGTCGGTACAATCAGTACTGCTGTGATGAACTCACGAACGGTACGACCTTTAGAAACACGTGCGATAAACATACCTACGAATGGAGACCATGAGATCCACCAAGCCCAGTAGAATACAGTCCAACCGTGCATCCACGTTTCATCTTCACGACCGTGAGGGTTACTCAACGGAATGATGTTTTCAATGTATGCCATCAATGTCGTTGGGATAGAACCTAAAGTCACCGCGTAGCCGATTAGAGCCACTAAGATAAGCAGTAGGAAAGCCACCAACATGTTGATGTTACTGATAACTTTAACGCCACCATCAATACCACGAAGTACTGATACTACCGCCAATAAAGTCACCGCTGTAATCACAATAACTTGCAGACCTAAGCCCGCTTCAATGCCGAATACATGCTGAATACCACTTGCCGCTTGTTGTGCACCAAGACCTAACGATGTCGCCAGACCAAATAGCGTTGCAAGTACAGCAAGAATATCAACAATGTGACCTGCCCAGCCCCAAGCTCTATCACCTAAAATTGGGTAAAAGATAGAACGGATAGAAAGAGGCAATCCCTTGTTGTAAGAGAAAAACGCAAGTGACAGTGCTACTACGCCATAAATCGCCCAAGGGTGTAGACCCCAGTGATACATGGTTGCGCCCAATGCCAGTTTTGCAGCTTCTGGTGTGTTTGGTTCAACACCTAACGGAGTTTCAAACCAACCCGTGAAGTAAGCCGCTGGCTCTGCCACACTCCAGAACATCAAGCCGATACCCATACCTGCGGCAAACAGCATCGATAGCCAAGAGAAGAATGAGTAATCTGCCGTCGCATCAACACCACCAAGGCGGATTTTGCCGTACGGAGAAACAATCAAACCTAAGCAGAAAATTACGAAAATATTACCCGACCAGATGAAAAGCCAATCAAACGAATTGATAATCTGGCCTTTAACGCCATCTAGCGCAGCCTTTGCTGAAGCGGTATCTGTAATAAGAACACCGATCAGGAACAAAGCGATAAGTCCCGCACTAATACCAAATACTGGGTTATGAACATCAAAACCCCATTTTTGGACGTTATCTTGACCGACAGTGTAATCCGTACTGTCGATACTGTATTTATCTATACCTTTAGTCATCATCCCTCTCTACGGAATTCTATTAGGGTCTATTGACCTCGTATTCCTTACTTACCTGCGACTTAATTACAAACTCGAACCTACGATCCAAGTAGTACAAGCTGTTGTCACAATAATTCAAATACTTGGATCTCTGAAGTTTAGCAGGTTAACTTGTTGTTTTCAGTAAACTAGAATCGGTTCGATGGAATTTCAAACAATATTCACGTAATTACTCAATTTTATGACGAAAAAAAGGTCGACCCTGTCGACCTTTTTATCAAAAATACTTTTAACTCAAAGCATTTTGGTGCTTAACCAATTGATTTTCAGTTCGTAAACCTAGCAATAAGCTTAGGCACATAAGCAATAATATGAAGGCAAATGGTAGCGCCATCGATACCGTTCCAGCTTGCAGTGCTTGAATAGATTCCGTACCACCAACCCATAGTAGAACCGCTGCAATCGCGCCGCCCATCAACGCCCAAAATACACGTTGTGGAACCGGTGCATCCACTTTACCGCCAGAGGTAATGCTATCGATAACCAATGAGCCTGAATCAGAAGAGGTGATAAAGAACACCATAATCAAACCAATCGATACCACTGAAAGCACAGAGCTCATTGGCAGAGCATCGTAAGTATGGAAAAGAGAAAGTGTAATATCTTGCAGACCATTCACACCAATCTCGCCCACCTTGTTCGCCACTTGATCAATCGCGATGCCACCGAAAATAGCCATCCAGATGATGATTACTGTCGTTGGGATGAACAATACAGCAACGATGAATTCACGAATCGTTCGACCTTTAGAGATACGAGCGATGAACATGCCTACGAATGGTGACCAAGACATCCACCACGCCCAGTAGAATACCGTCCAACCTTGCATCCACGTTTCGTCATCACGACCGTGAGGATTGCTTAAGGGAATGAAGTTTTCAATGTAGCCCATTAGCGCGGTTGGGATTGCTTTAATACCCGCCATGCGACCAGCGATGGTAACGAAGATAAGTAAGCCCAAAGCAACCAGCATGTTCACATTACTCAGAAGCTTTACACCACCGTTGATGCCACGAACCACGGACATTGTCGCTAAGAAAGTAACCACTGCGATAACAATCAGCTGCATGCCAATACCGCCATCGGTACCAAATACATGGTTAATACCACTGGTCGCTTGTTGAGCACCTAAGCCCAATGAAGTTGCAAGGCCAAATAGCGTTGCAAGCACAGCGACGATATCAACAATATGACCAAACCAACCCCAAGTTCTATCACCCAAGATAGGGTAGAAAATAGAGCGGATTGATAGAGGTAAACCTTTATTGAAGGTGAAGAAGGCAAGCGCTAGAGCAACAACCGCGTAAATCGCCCAACCGTGCAGACCCCAGTTGTAGATGGTTGCACCAAGAGCCAACTTCGCCGCTTCAGGAGAGTAAGCTTCAACACCTAGTGGTGTTTCATACCAGCCAGTGAAATAAGCTACTGGCTCAGCAACACCCCAGAACATTAAGCCAATACCCATTCCTGCGGCGAATAACATCGACATCCAAGATAGGTTTGAGTGCTCTGCTTTGGCATCATTGCCACCAATACGTATCTTGCCATACGGGGAGACAATGAGGGCAA
Organism: Vibrio sp. 10N.222.55.C6; assembly: GCF_041473395.1. Classification (NCBI taxonomy): domain Bacteria; kingdom Pseudomonadati; phylum Pseudomonadota; class Gammaproteobacteria; order Vibrionales; family Vibrionaceae; genus Vibrio; species Vibrio sp. 10N.222.55.C6. Next base: position 398,849 of record NZ_JBFRSD010000002.1, on the reverse strand, counting down.
AACAGAAAATTACGAAGATGTTTGCTGCCCACATGAAGAAACCATCGAAGTTACCAATGACTTTCCATTTGATTCCATCAAGCGCCGCTTTTGCGGTTTCAGGGTCTGCGACTAGAAGTGCCAACAGGAAGATAATGATCGCCCCTGCACTGATTCCAAATACTGGGTTATGAACATCAAAACCCCATTTCTGAACGTTATCTTGTCCTACTGTATAATCGGTATTTTCAATACTATACCTATCTTTTACAGGCTCCATGCTTCCTCTCTAATTTGCAGCGCACAGTTTGCAACATTGCATTCGGCGCTTAAATTTCGAAAAGAAGAATATCAACCTGTCGCAAAAATACTAAAAAAACCTTCATAAAGGAGGCGTAAATTACACATTTAACGTTATTTAGCGTAAGATCAGTCCACAAGCCCGGAGCTGACCGCATATTTAGCAAGCTCTGCCGTAGAGTGAATATCGAGCTTATGCTTAATATTTTGCCTATGGGTTTCTACCGTTCGATAGCTGATATTCAGCGCCTTTGCGACCTCTTTACTGCTCTCCCCTTTTGCGACTAATTTCAGCACAGCCTCTTCACGTCTGCTCAATGGATTCTTGACAGATGGCGTGGGAGTAATCGGCTGAGTAAACAAATTCTGCGTGACTTTTTCACAGAAATAGGTCGATCCTTGATTGACCGTTTTGATTGCCTGTACCATTTTTTCAGCCGAAATCTCTTTCAACATGTAACCGACAGCACCCGACTGCATCACCTTCATGATGTATTCACGGTTGTTATGCATGGTCAGCATCAGGACCTTGGCTTCTGGGTCTTCTTCTTTAATCAGATGGGTGGCATCAATGCCATTCATGATAGGCATGCTGATATCCATCAACACCACATCAGGGCGCAGAGACTTAACGACCTCTACCGCTTCTAGTCCATTGCTGGCCGTACCTATCACGCTAATATCTGGCTCGAGTTCCAATCTCGCCATAAAGCCATCCAGTACCACTTGGTGATCATCAGCAATCACAACTCGAATAACTTCACTCATTCATTAATCCCTCTAGTGTCAGTAACACTGTAATTTCCGTTCCGAGGCCAATCTCACTCATCAATTCAAAGTCACCACCGATGAACTCCACTCGCTCTCTCATGTTACGCAGCCCGATCCCTCGTTTTTCCATCGCTTTATAGGTGTTGAAACCGACACCGTTATCTTGAATCAGTAGTTGCAACACATTACCAATTTGCTGAGCGATAACCGTTACTTTGGTCGCTTGTGCATGTTTTTCTATATTATTCAGCGACTCTTGCACGACTCGATATAGGGTCGTCGCCGCCTCTGATTTTAACTTACCAGGTTGAGTAGCAAACATGGTCTCGACTTCTATGCCCGAGTGCGCCTGAAAATCTAACAGTAATGAAGACAATGCCGCTTCTAAGCCTATGTCATCCAATGAACTTGGACGAAGTTGATGCGAGATGTGCCTCACTTCTTCGATCGCTCGCATCAGTGAATGCTGCGACTTATTCAAATGTGCTTTAAGGTCTTCATTTTGTAGCTTATTACCGAGCAGTTCCAAATGGCAACGACTCGACACTAATAATTGGTTAATACCATCATGCAACTCACGCGCTAGATGCTTCTTCTCGTCTTCTTGGAACATCACCGTCTTATGCGCCAGCTCCTTTAAGTTGTTATCAGCAATCCGATGTTCATGCATGTTAATAGCCAAGGTCAGCACGATGATGACCGCGACCGTTACGCTCAAAATCACCACAATCGAAAAGAACGTGGTTTCAATATTCTTATTTATCGCAGCCTGCATCGAAGCCACTTCTTGGTGTACGTCTTCAATATACAAGCCGGTGCCAATCATCCAGTCCCAACGCTCTAACCAAGCGGCGTAGCTCAGCTTAGACACCACCTCACCCGTCGACGGTTTTTGCCACAAATACTGGTGAAACCCGCCTCCGGTTTGCGCTTCTCTTAACAGAGCCTCTATCAGAAAATCGCCATCTTCATCTTGCAGTTGGAGTAGGTTTTGGCCTATCAATTCTGGCTGAATTGGATGAACCAAGTTGGTCCCGTGGCGATCGTATGCGAAGAAGTACCCATCAGAGCCATATCTAAGTTTAGACAATATGGTTCGAACTTTTTTTTTGGCTTGGGCTTCTTGGATATTTGGATCGTTATAGACGTGTTCTATGGCGTCGAACGCGAGATCAACCGTGTCTTTGAGGGCGTTTTCACGCGACTTGATTAGGCTGTCTCTAAAGATCTCGACTTCTTTAGCGCCTAACGTCTTAGTCTGGTGCAGCGAGATCCAACTAATACTCGCCGTTACCAGCAGCAACGGGAGCAACGTCAGCAAAATCAGCTTGGCTTTTAGAGGCATTCCTTTCCCTCACAAAAAACGGCTTACTGAACATCAATAAGCCGTTTTACTTTAGCAATTTATAGATAGCCGTCGAAACATATCATTCACATTCTTGGCTTCACTCACATTCCATAGAAAGATGGGAAAGCGAGAAGTGATCCAAGTACGAGGATTTGAATCAGAATGAACGGCATCACACCTCGGTAGATGTCCTTAGTCGTCACGCCTTTCGGTGCTACGCCTTTTAAATAGAACAAACTAAAACCAAATGGCGGCGTTAAGAAGGAAGTTTGTAGGTTCATCGCAATAAGGATAGCGAACCATGTCATGTTGATGCCCATCAGTTCAGCAACTGGCGCAATGATCGGCACGATGATGAAACAGATCTCTACGAAGTCGATGAAGAAACCCAGAATCAGAATCACCAGCATGGTAATGATCAGGAAGCCCCATTTTTCACCTGGCAGTTGTAGCATCCACTCTTCAACCAGATAGTCGCCACCAGTGTAGGTAAACGCCATTGAGAATGCCGTTGCACCCAACAAGATAGCAAATACCATCGCCGTTACTTTCACCGTCTCTTTCGACGCCTCGTACACCATCGACCAACTAAATTGACCGTAAAGCAGTGCAAGTATCATCGCACCCGCGCCACCTAATGCGGCTGACTCTGTTGGCGTAGCAACACCTGCGAAGATAGAGCCCAGTACAACAATGATTAACGCTAGAGGCGGAAGAATCGCTTTCAGTGCATTAAACACTTCCTGCTTACGGCTGATGGAGTCATCACGTTCAATAGGTTGAGCCGCTTCAGGGTGTAGCTTTGCGTATATCAAGATATAAACGATGTACGCGCCGACCAGCATCACGCCCGGCCAAATCGCCGCTTGGAACAAGTCGCCTACAGGAACACCTAGAACATCACCCAATAGAATCAATACGATGGAGGGTGGAATGATCTGCCCTAGCGTACCAGACGCACAAATAGTGCCGCAGGCTAAGCCTTTGTCGTAATTGTACTTGAGCATTACAGGTAGGGAGATAAGTCCCATAGCAACAACAGAAGCACCAACCACGCCAGTAGAAGCCGCAAGTAGTGAACCTACTAATACGGTTGAAATCGCGATACCACCACGAACGCCGCCAAACAGTCGCCCCATAGACTCAAGCAACTGCTCAGCAAGCTTGGTCTTTTGTAGAACGAGCCCCATAAAAACAAACAATGGAACGGCCATCAGAACCGTGTTTTCCATAATGGATTGAATTCGATATGGCATGAAGGCAAACATTTCAATGCCCTCAGCCCAAACACCAAAGATTAACGCGATACCACCAAAGGTAAACGCCACTGGGAAGCCAAGTAAAAGCGCAAACAAGGCGACAAAAAACATTACTATTCCAATCATGTTCAGCCTCTACTTGTTTTTTGTATGAATATTGTTTGCATGGATAAGATGCGGATTAAAAATCTTATTCAGTGAATGCAGGATCAAACCTACGCCACTGAGTGCCATCAAAAAGAATGACAGCGGGATCATAGCTTTGATGATCCAGCGATACGGCAGGCCACCGGGATCGCCTGAGGTTTCACCCAGTTCATAACTCTCTTTGGCAACATCGATACCAAACCAAGCCACCAGCAGGCAAAACGGAAGTAGAAAGATAAGCGTGCCAAGCAGGTCAATAATCGCTTGTGCTTTAAAGCTCAGTTGCTCATAGAACACGTCAACTCGAACATGGCCACCAGCCTTGATGGCATAAGGAACACCGAGTAGGAAAACGGCGGAGAAAAGGTGCCATTCCATCTCTTGGAAGGCGATAGAGACATCGTTGAAGGCATATCTCATGACAACGTCATACACGACGTTGGCGATAAGTAGAATAAACAACATACTGGAAAGCCATCCCAGTGCGTCACCGATACGATTAAACAGGCGTTCAATATAAATTAGACTTCGCATTCCCGACTCCATGGAATTTGAAAAGACATCTTGCAGTACAGCTAACCCAACTAAAAACGATTCAGTTTATAGCTAGCAATAGGCACGACGTAGAAAGGGTTCTTGGGCATTTAATTATTATGTTGAAAATGAACCCTCGGCTTATTCACTCTTAAATACTCAATAAGAAAAGCTTCGGGTTCATTTAGATTCAGTTCAACAACTGTCGATTATTTCGCTTGGCTATTTAGATAAGCTCTATGTGAAATATCCGTCCATGAACGTACTTGCTCTAGGTAGCTTGCTTGTGAAGCTTGAATCTCTTTTGCTAGCTCATCTTTCTCAGCATGTGCAGCCAGTAGGCGATCGTTCGCTTCTTTCAGAGCAGACATAACCTCTGGTGGGAAATCTTTCACTTGTACATCTGGGTATTCTGTCTTCATTGAAACCCAGTTCTTACCACTTTCGTGCGTTGCTTGTGTGTACATGTCGTAAGCCGCAGTACGCATTGCAACACGTAAGATTTCTTGTAGGTCTTCAGGCAGCTTGTTCCATGTACGCTTGTTCACTAGGAATTGAAGCTCTGAACCCGGCTCGTGCCAACCTGTGTAGTAGTAAGGCGCGATTTTGTGGAAGCCCATTCGTAAATCCAGCGATGGACCTACCCACTCTAGTGCATCAATCGTGCGACGCTCTAGAGACGTGTAAAGTTCACCTGGGGCAATGTTCGTCGGTTTAGCACCTAGCTCAGCAAGAATCTCGCCTGCAAAGCCCGGGATTCGCATTTTCAGACCTTGTAGATCTTCAACGCTGTTGATCTCTTTTTGAAACCAACCCCCCATCTGGATATCCGTGTTACCACCAGGGAAAGACATCAAGTTATGTGGAGAGTAAACCTGCTCCATTAACTCCATACCACCACCGTGATAGAACCACGCGTATTGTTCTGCTGGCGTCATACCGAAAGGCATAGAAGTGAAGTAAAGAGTGTTTGGAACTTTACCTTTCCAGTAGTAAGAGCCTGAGTGACCCATGTCGTATTGACCAGACTTAACCATGTCAAAAACGCCAAGAGGTGCTTTGTGTTTGTTTGCTGAATCGATTCTGATTTGCAGTCGACCATTCGACATCTTCTCAGCCATCGCCGCCATGTTTTTGGTTGCATCACCGAAAACTGGGAAGTTTGGTCCCCAAGTTTCCGCAAGTTTTAAACGGTAAACCTTATCAGCGGCTGTAGCACCAGTAGCGACCAAAGCTAAACAAGCCGCAGCAGTTACTGCAACGTTTTTAAAAACTCGTGTGAGGGAGTTAGAAATGAGACTCATGTTCACGTCCTTTGTTGGGTTAACACTCTTTCTATGAGCATTTTTTATGATTAAACATAAGAGTGCACCGTGATGAGGCAACAAGATATCAGGGAGAGCACGCACGACGGGCGCACACAAACTGCGTATTAGACCAAAGGGTTAAGTAGAACTACGTAGGAGATGATTGAATAGTGTCGATTTCAAAGGAGTTTGGATATTCACCAAGGCAATGCGTATTGATAAATACCTAAGTATTAATAATTAAATACTCTTAACAATTGATTGCCATTTCGTGATGAAGCTCTATTCATTGCTGTATTTTAGGGAAAAAAATCAAGGCTTTGCTCTCTTGATCTACCTAGCTAACGCCCTAATTTAGTGCTTGCTGATTCGAAGCTCTGACACGAGACAACACTAATCAGTTAAGCCGTATATCGAATTGGAATTGAGATTATAGAGCCTAGGTTTAGGCTTGGATTTGGGCTCGGACTTGGCATAATGTGCCAGATACAAAAAAGCCTCGAAAATCGAGGCTTAAAAACTTAACGAAGCGAATGTAATCCCACAGGATTAGATAGCTTTGTAGATAACCTTGTTACCTGCTAGCTGCTCTTTCGCTACTAGGTTTTCTTCAAGAAGTTTTTTCAATGCGCCTGTTGCCCATGAAGCTGCTTTCGCGTCTTCTTGACCAGCTTCTAGGCCGATACCTTTAGGGTTAATGCCTTCAGCATTGCTAACAACGATGTCTAGAACTTGTTGTTGCTTAGGAGTCAGTGCTACTGCAACTTCTTTAGTTGCTGCTACTGCTTTCTCTACCGCTGGTTTTGCTGCTACAGTTTTTTCTGCTACAACTTTCTCTGCGACAGGCTTCGCTTTTTTCGGCGTTGCCACTGCTTTAACTACAGCCGCTTTAGTGCGTTTCTGCAGTTTAGCCTGCACCTTACGCTTATGAGCAAGTCTCATTGAATATTTCTCCAGTTCACTGCTCTTTTCGCAGTGGTGAAAATTTGAAGCGCGATTTATACCAAAAAACAGGAGCTATTTGTAGAGTGAAGCGTCGAAAGTCGACGAAAAATACCGATATTGTCTACTAGCGTCTATTATTTAAACATCGACTTATCAATTCAGGGTCATATACACTGGTTATCCATCCAGACAAAAATATGAAAACTTGGTGTTACCTATGGACACTCGTCACCTTAGTAATTTCTCTTTGCCTTCATTCACTCGCTCGTACCGTATCCTCGCCATTATTTTAGGCTTCATTTGCTTGATCGTTTCGCTCTACAGTGACAATCCAAAGTTACTGATCGTGGGTGCTTTTTGCAGTATTGCGCTTCTGGGAACTGGCTACTATTTGATGCTGCGCAGCCGAGTGATGTTCACACTTACCCCGACTCATTTTCAGCAGCACTTTTACAAAGGGGGTTGGGTTTTAAAATGGAGTAACATCCAAAAAATTGGTCTTTGCACTTATGAACAAGATGGTTGGCATCAACCTCTGCCCTGGGTCGGAATTAAAGTAAAAGATTACTCGCCCTACCTCGATTCGATTTGCCCTAAAATAACTTGTGAATTATTGCTCAGCCAACGAGCACTTTTGTACTTAGGAGCCAAACAAGCAGGCAAAGAGTCCAACTTTGAGGATATGGTTCTCGACTCATCGCATTACCATGCGCGTTGTACTGAAAGTGGCTGTGTCGAACTAAGCCAATACAAAGAGTCGCAGAATACCGACAACGTGAATTTCAACGATAACCAATCACAGGACAACCTTGATTCACCGAATGAGACAAACAGTCCAAACGCGGTGATTAAAAACTATTCTGGATTGCAGGCGATGCTTGCCAACAGAATGAAATATCAAAGGGGCTTCCACGGTTATGACATTTTCATATCAACCCATGATTTGAATATGAGTGGAGAAGAGTTTGTGGGGCTGGCTCGACGCTACTTGGCTGCCGCTGAACGTCTTTCTGATTAAGGTTTACCAGTAAGTTCACACACAATAAAAAAGCTTAGCTTTCAGGACAAAAGCTAAGCTTCATTTTCAATCAATCGACACAAATAATCGGTTGGAAAATCAAAGATTTAATTAGTACAGAGGCATTTCATCTGCGACGAACGGGTTTGATGCACGCTCGCGACCGAATGTCGATTCAGGACCATGGCCCGGAACGAATGTTACGTCACTGCCTAGTGGCCAAAGCTTAGTCTTGATTGAAGCGATAAGCGTATTGAAGTCACCTTGTGGGAAGTCAGTACGGCCAATTGCGCCGTTAAACAACACATCACCCACAAACGCTAAACGAGCTTGCTCACTGAACAGTACAACGTGACCTGGCGTGTGGCCCGGCGTGTGAATCACATCAATCACTTGATTACCAAAAGTGACTTTGTCGCCCTCTTCTAACCAAGTGTTTGGTTCAAAAGCTTTACACAGTGGGAAACCAAACATCTGACTTTGATTCTCTAGACCTTGTAGCCAGAAGTTGTCTGCCTTATGCGGGCCCACAATTTCAACCTTCAAGATCTCAGCAAGTGGTACCGTACCGCCAACATGATCTAAGTGACCGTGCGTCAGTACCAAGTTCACAACCTTAACACCGAGTTCTTCAATGATAGCCGCGAGTTGTTGAACATCACCGCCCGGATCGACAACGATGCCTTCCATGGTTTCATCACACCACACAATCGAGCAGTTCTGAGAAAAAGAGGTAACAGGTACAACTTGATACTTAAGAGACATATACAAACCTTAAAGAGCGAATCTGGTGAACAACTCGAATATCGCTATGTTATTGGCAACAAACCCAACAATAACAAACTAAACAGCAACAAACTGAGCAGCAATAAACCGAATTATTAGAACAAACTGAAATTTGGGCAAACTATGACATTGGATGTCTACTTTGACAAGTGCCTACCGTATCACTCAATAACTCAGCTTAGCTCTACCAGCTGCGAACTGGACCAGTATCAATGTGGATGAAGTTACTACGAGCGTAATAACCAACACCACCTGCTTGCAGACTTTTAGCTACGTCTCTCAGTTCCTTTAAATCAACACCATCGATACGAAAATCGATCGCTTTACCAAGCATGTGATAGCTCTTTTTAGCGACACCACTCGACTTAGAGCGCAACGCTTCGTTGGTTGCTGGAGAGCGGTAGCCAGAGATGATTTGAACTTCTTTTTGAATACCCAGTACATTTTGAATCTGAGTGATCTGATCAAACAGGTTCTTATCCATTGGATGAATCTCATTGCGGCGGAAGTCACGGCACAGTTTGCTAAGGCGTGCCATCTCGTCACCAACATAGTTAGTGCCATCGAAATAACAAGTCTCTAATCGTTCACCAGTGTGAAGATTGTTCATGCTAATCGTTCTTGGTTGATCCGGGTATGAAGCGAAAGCGATAGAAGGAGTAAGAGAGGCGACTACAGCAGTACCACCAGCGTAAGTCAGAAACTGACGGCGTGAAAATAAACTTTGAGACATACAGCAAAAAAACCAATTAGATCGAACGAAAAATGCACGATACATAATGGAATTTGCTGCGTCAACGTACAAAAACCGTGCAAAACGTTAGTATTTGTAACCTTTGCACGGTTAGTTATTGATACTCATTATAATTTTATCAATAGAAGCTTGGTTGTCATTTTTCAGTCAAGATCACCTTTCTTGACCATATTTCAATCAACCGCCCTCTTTATCATATTGGTAGATATCACCGCGGTATTGTATGCCTCCTTCTTCAAACAACACGGTTTGATAAATGATATGCACTGGAATTCGCTTCTTGAGACGAACCTTAGTATTGGGCGCAAGTTCATCATCCTGATTCGGCACTTTCTTTACCTTAGTCGCAAATAACAACTCCGCGAGTTCCTCGGCATGCTCAACACGAATACAACCAGAGCTATAAGCACGGAAGTCGTCATTAAACAGACCTTTACTTGGCGTATCGTGCAGATAGATAGCTCGCTTGTTAGGTGTGTTGAACTTGTACAAACCTAATGCATTACGCGAGCCTGCCTGCTGACGCATTCGATATGGGAAAGAATTGAAATTGATAGTCTGCCAATCGATCTCAGTGGTGTCGACCGTCTCCATAGTGCGCCAACCGTCAATCACTTGGAAGTTGTGTGTATCTAGATAGCTTTCGTCCGCTTTCACCTTAGGCAAGATGTCTTTGACCATGATTTTCCATGGCACATTCCAAGTCGGGTTTAGGATGACCGAATCGAGATTTATCTCTAAGAGTGGTGTTTTTCTCGATTTTCTCCCAACCACAACTTTAGATTCAAAAACCTCTTCCCCATCTTCCCAATACTTCATATCAAAACTAGGTACATTCACCACAATCAGTGAGTCTCTATTTCTTGGCCATAAGCGGGCACGCTCGGCGTTCAATGCTAGGGAAGTAAGTCGATCATCAAAGCCCATATTGATCCATTTGATCGTGTCTGGCCCGATGATCCCATCATCCGTAAGACCGTGCATGCGTTGGAAAGATTTAATCGCCTTTTGCAGATCTCGATCGAACTTGGGAAAATCGACCGCGATCATCGAGGTATCAACACCGACCAAAGCAATACGCTCAACAAGAACCGCTTTGTCTGAAAGCTGATCACCTAATCGCTTCAAACCTTTCTGTCTATATCGTTCAATATTGAGTTCAGAGGCGGTTTCTAACACCGAATAGGTTGCTTTGAATTGGTCAAAATCCCCAACAGGCGGCGCGTAAGACAACACCATCTCCAATAAGTAATCATTGGCAACGCTGCTTTTTAATCTCATCAGAATATGCGGAGAAGGCGCAGGTAATTTGGAATGCAGCTTGCCCGAGAAGTACCACTCTTTACCGGCAAGAGGGGCGTTTTCAACGTAGCTCAGGTAATAGATAAAGGTATCGGTGAGTAATATGTCCAACTCTTGCCATTGAGCATGGGATTGATAGTGACGAATTTGCTTGAGTTGTCGATCGAAGAGTGGTGCCATTTGAGCTTGTTCGAGAAGCGACAATTGAAATTCAAACGCCTTAACAAGTTCAGGTGAATCCCAAAGAATAGGCAGAGACGAGTCTTGATAAATACTCTGGGTAAGCTCTGGATAAATCAGCATAAAAGAGAGCTCCGAATCAGCCGGAAGAAATCGGCTCTCGTCAGAACTCGTATAGCTCCATGCGTGCACAGAAACTAGAACTAATAATCCACAGAAGTATTTTGCGAACATGCTTAACTCCATCACCAACCATCTCATAAGTATGGCAAAGAAATCGGAGTAAGCATGTTATTTTTAAGAGGCTTTATAAATCAGATTGAACTCCAATGGTTATCCCACTGGACCGATGATTGCTGAGTTGATTTCTCATAAGGCTTGCTCTGGCTTACCACACTTCCCGCCCCAGAGCTTAATCGAAACTCACCATCACGCAGCACAGCACCAGAAGCATCAGATAGCGCAGAGAGTTCTACTAATTCTTTGGTTTCTTTAGACCAAATACCGTAGCAGTTGCCTCTTGGCGAAGTCGCAATAATCCAATCGTCTGACGCCGCAATACTGGCGATATAGTGATTGAACCTTGCCCATTGCTCTGGCTCTGCGTTAAGTGATTCAAACTGGCCTCCTTTAGTATGCATCGCCAATAGCGAAGGATACTCATCTGGTTCACCACGATATTGCTGGCCACAAAGCACGGTTTCAGCACCATCATGGGCTAAGTGTCGAATGCTCAGCTTCTTATCCAACAATTCAACCTGATCAAGTAACACACCTTCAGGAGAAACATAACTCAAGCTCGGCTGCATCGAATCGAGGTTTTTCGGTGTTCTACCATCAGTATGAACGCCACCAACGCCGATCGCGAGATTACCATCCGGCATGATGATCACTTCATGAGGCCCAATACCAAAACCGCTGAACTCTTCGACCTTACGATACCCTTGCTCGACATCGTAAACGCCAATCACACCTTGGCTGCTGTCCGTTTTCCCTTCAGTGGCATACAGTAACTTGCCGTCTAATGAGTAAACGCCATGACCGTAGAAGTGACGGTTGTTACCTTTCACGACCATTTTGATCTGCTGACCGTTTTTATAGTCAAACACCATAAAATAGTCACCAGGACGACGAGCAAAAACCACCGCATGTGATGAGGTTGGGCAAATCGCGACGCCATGACCACGATCTGGGATCGGCAGTTGACTCAATGGCATTCCATATTCGTCAGCCACAACCGCTGAATATTGACCTCGCCCATTCAGCGCACAACCGATTAATTGAGGCTCACTAGATGAGCTCACAGCACCAGAGCGACTAGCGCAGCCAAACGGAAGCAATGGAACAGCTGCACAACCCAGTGCAGCCTTGAGTAGCGTTCTTCGCGTATTATCAGTCACCATCGGTAGCATTAAATCCTATTACCACGCCAAGCTCTATCGCTACTTCTTCATGAATCAGGTACTTCAAACGTTCTAGTTTGTTGTATTGAGTCAGCACCTCTCGGTAGCCCTCTTTGCTCTGTAATAGAGTAAACAAGCTAGAGTCTGTAGGCCAAGTATCTAAGGTTAGCGTGAACTGGGCAGCTACACGATCGGCAAGGTCATTTAAGCCCTTTTCTCTCAATAAACCATCAAGACCATTACCATCTGCTAAGTACAATTTCTCTAGCGCCGCTACGTTCGATTTCAGCTGAGTCATTGAGGTTTGAGCGCGCCATGATTCCGAGAAGTAAGGGCGTGGATGACCAATTTTAGCCATCGGACGACTCAGTTTTTTCATGCTGTAATCAAGTTGATTGGTCAACAAAGCGATGTACTCCGATTCCCAACGCATCTCGTCCAGTGCTAACCACGGGTTAACCTGCCATGCCTGTGCAATCGAAGATGACTTAATCGCTAAGTTTTCAGTAATCGCTTGTGATGATTGGCAACCTAGCGCTTTATCTTGAAGCAGTGGCGATTGCTCGTCATAAAGCGACCATTCCAACGCACCTAGCCCTTGAACGGTCACACTCTGCTGCGCGATTTCGTCTTGAGTCCAAGCTTTGTTCTGCTGAGTTAGCTGACGCATCTTAAGACCCGTCGTGTTCTTTTTGTCTGGCCAGAATTGAACATTCCAGCTCTCTTCAAGCGCTGCTGTTGGGCCTCTTTCTTGGCCTTGTAGTGCCATCCAGCTGTTCATGGTGAGCTGCCACTGACTTTTCAAAGCACCTAACTCAACATCATTAGTTTGGCAGTAACCCTGCATCAAGACTTCTAGCTTGTTGGCTTGCTTGGCGAATAGGACTGCAGAATCAAACTCTTGTTGATAGACACTGCGACTGATGTGGTGGGTCGTGTCTGCTTGATAAGAGACACCGTTAACCTCAGATGAAGCGGCTTGCTCACCCGATGATTGGCAGCCTGCCATAATTAATGCCGACAAAGGCATTAACAAAAATTTATGTATCATGCTGTTACCTTACTTCCTAATTTTTCTTTTAATTATATGAGTTCATTAAATGCGAAACGACCGCTGGCCTCGTATTGCTACAAGTTCAGCGGTGCTAAGTGGTTTAATAGCGGCTTTCTTAAGTCATTAGCCGTTAACTAAACTGAATTCAACTCAGCTTATAACGAGTTTAAAAACGCCAATAGTGCTTCACGCTCGCTGCTACTAAGATCTAAAACGTTTTGTTTCGCCATTTCTGCTTCACCGCCATGCCAAAGCACAGCTTCCATAACATTTCTCGCACGACCGTCATGAAGTAAGAAGGTGTGACCATTCACTTCTTTGGTATAGCCTAATCCCCACAATGGCGTGGTGCGCCACTCTTGACCGTTTGCTAGATACTCTGGGCGATTGTCGGCTAAGCCTTCTCCCATATCGTGCAGTAACATATCGGTATATGGGCTGATTAGCTGTTTAGACAACGCAGGTAAGCCTTCACGTTCTGCTGTGCGAATTTCAGCTTGGTGGCAACTTTGGCAACCAATAGCTTTAAACAGTTTTTTACCTTGAACAACCGCAGGCTTATCAACGTTGCGACGAATTGGAACCGCCAAATGCTGCGAATAGAACTCAACAAAATCTAGGATATTATCGCTGACTTCAGGTTCACCACCATTTGGAAAATCATCACAGGTTGATTGAGCTGATGTGCAGTTTTCGTTCGGGAACAAACTGCTTGTTAAGCCCAAATCGCCGTTAAATGCTGCAGCATTTTGTTGCATTAGGTTTGGCTGTCCGGCTTTCCAACCAAATCGACCCAACGCCATTTCGTTAGTTTGAACATCAAGAACATAATTGGCTTTGCCTGTTACGCCTTGGCTGTCCGCAGCTTGTTGCTTCGCGAAGCCAAGAATCGTTTCTTGTGGGATGCTCTCAAGCAGACCTAGGCCGATCATTGGTGGCGCAACACGAGCTGAAAACTCGGTCTTAGGATGCATCTCGCCGAAAGCAAGTTCAGTAATATTTAAAGTGGGTTTACGCAGAGTAACGACGGTGCCGTCTTTGAATTCAACAGGAACATCCGTGTAGCTAATGTTCACTTTGCCCTCTGGTTTTACACCTTGAAGCGCAAAATCTTGTAGCTGACCGCCGTACGTCGGCTCTGGAATTCCACCATCTCGAATGAAGGCTTGTCGCTGCTCAGGCGTTTCAGCCGGAATGCTTAAACGAACCAACATGGATACTGCGTTCTCATCTCCTTCTTCTGGCGCGTGACCACGACCATCTTTGATGTGGCAGTTTTGACAGCCGTTAGTATTAAATAGTGGTCCTAACCCATCACGAGCATCGGTTGATGACGGTGCAGGAACCCAAGGGTTTCTAAAGAAGCTATTACCTACGCTGAAATCCAAGCGCTTACTCATTGGTAGATTGGCTGCGGGAAGGGAAAAAGCGTTCGCTCCTTCTTTCTTCACGGTCGTTTTGCCGCCAGAGTAGGTTTCATGAGCGTGTAATGGAGATACGAAAAACAGTGCGGTTAATAGTGAGGCTGAGAGATACGACTTCATACATTGCCTTGCTGTGTTTTTGATTTTAGTTTTTATGTGGGTGTGGCTTTCTTGAGGATCAAACAATTAAGGGCTCAATCAGAGCCCTTACATTTGTGTCGGCTCGGGTTCTTAGAACTCGTGATCCGCTGTGTCTGGGTTTAGGCTATCAATGCCAATCACACCAGCAGCACGCTCAATCGCAGCCGTTTGAGACACTAGCGCAACAATTGTTTTGTTTACTAGTGCGTTACCCGAAGCGTTGTCAGCAGCAATTAGCTGATCGAAATGCTGGTTGTTTTTCTCTGCAGAAACAACAAGCTGGCCAACTTGTGCACGTGCTAAGTCAAACTGCTTTTGGATCTCTTTCGCAGCTTGCTCATCTTTTTGCTCTACTAGGTCAAACAGGCTAGGACCTGAAAGCAGAGTACCGTCTTCACGCTTGTATAGACCCGTATAAACGTTGTAGATACCTTGCTCGTTGTAGTAGTGAGAGTTGTGCGTGTTATCAGAGAAGCAGTCGTGCTCATCTTCAGTAGAGTTAGCTTCTAAAGCCACCTTCATACGCTCACCAGCAAGCTCACCAAGAGACAGTGAACCCATGCCGAATAACATTTTACGTAGGCCGTTTTCGCTAGATTCAGAAAGCAGTTCTTGACGGTAGTTACCTTTCTCGCCTTCAGCCCACTGCTTTTCCATCCACTCTAGGTCTTGGATAAGTAGCTCAGCAGATGCTTTTAGGTATGCGCCACGACGGTCACAGTTGCCGTTAGTACACTCAGCGCCAACAACGAAATCAGTGTAAGCACGCTCACCTGCACCGCTGTTTGTACCGTTTAAATCTTGGCCCCAAAGTAGGAATTCAATTGCGTGGTAGCCAGACGCTACGTTCGCTTCAGAACCACCGATCTCGTTCAAGTCTGCGATTAGCTCAGGGGTGATGTTGGTTGCATCAACGGTAGTCTGACCAATTTGGAAAGTCTTGTTAGCCACGATGTTTGCGCTAGCGCCTTCGTTACCAAGTTCATATTGGTAATCAGTCGAAACATAATCAATCAGGCCTTCATCAAGTGGCCATGCGTTCAGTTGGCCTTCCCAATCATCAACAACAGCGTTGCCGAAGCGGAAAACTTCTGACTGTTGGTATGGTACGCGAGACTCAAGCCAAGCTTGTTTTACTTGTTCGAAGTTGCCAGCAGAAGGAGAAGCTAAGAAGGTATCAATAGAAGAGTTCAACGCTTTTGCTGTAATTACTGAATCTGCAAACACTGCATGCGCAATATCTGCGTAATGTTCTACAACTTGATCTTGAGTTACTGCTGCGAAAGAAGAAGCAGAGGCAAAAATGAGTGACGAAGTTACGGCTTTTGTCACTAAAGATTTAATGGTCATGAAGCATCCTTGTTGAGCTTTAAATTATTATTCGTAGTAATAGTGCAAACCATTATCATTTGCACTACGGATTGAAATAATACAAACTTACAATTTTATTGCAAGATAAATACAAAAAAACCTCACATATGTGAGGTCTTTAAACATTTTTATGTTAAGCGTAACAAAGAGGCTAATCAGATATCCAGATTATGCTTACCGTGTGAGACTTTTGCCTTCAGGTAGCTTTCATTACCCGATTTGATATGAGCAGAGGTATTCACCACTTCTTCAATCTCAATACCAAAAGATTTTAGCTCATTGATCTTCTTAGGGTTGTTGGTGACTAAGCGGATTTTTGTAGTACCTAAGGCGCGTAGCATTTCAGCAGCTTCAGTAAAATCGCGTAGGTCATCGCCAAAACCTAGGTGGTTGTTGGCTTCATAGGTGTTCATGCCTTCGCTTTGCAGACGGTACGCATCGATTTTGTTGTACAAGCCAATACCACGACCTTCTTGGCGTAAGTAAAGAATCACTCCACCCGTCTCACCCATAATTCTAATGGTTTCGTCTAGCTGCTCACCACAGTCACAGCGAGAGGAATGGAAAACATCACCAGTCAGGCACTCAGAGTGCATACGAACAAGAGGTATGTCTTGTGTCTTGTCTGCTGATTTAAATATCACAGCAACATGCTCTTTATCTGTTTTCAATCCATGAAAAGACAGAAGTTCAGCATCTATACTGCTTGTTACCCCTACTTTGAAATCTATTCTGGCACGCACTTCCGCCATAGCTATACTCACTTGAAAATTCGATGTATTTAACGACGCTACATTATATGTCTAGGCAATATTTTGTAGCTAACTATCTAATGATAGACACTATGAGGCTGTTAACAATTTTTTTCAAGGTCGACCTTGTACAAATTGTTATAATATAACAATTATTTTTCAAGTAAGAAAAAACCCCACATTGGGATGACCAACATGGGGTTATAAATTAAACAGTTGCGGCTAAAACTACACTTTTTTACAGAACGCTCAACTTACTTGAGTTTGCTTCCAGATGACAAGTTGCACCCAAGCATTCTCTAATTCGGTTAGCTCTTCTTGCGTAAGCGTAGAAATGCTCGACTTAGCACTGTATCTCTCTGCCCATTTATCTGACTGGACATGAGTATGGAACTCTTTCTTTAAATTTGAGATTACGTTATCCACAGATACATCCTTATATAGCAGTGCTTAGCCTTTATAATCGGTTAATGTTACAAAATACAGGTCAGTTGGTAAACAGTAATACACAATTTTTATGAGCTCTTCCTAACACTTTTTACTGATAAATATATAAATAAGAGAAATAATAGGCTCGGTAGCAACCAAAGTAATAGATTTGAAACCTTCATCGCCGGCTTATAAAGTACAAATTCACCAAATCTTTCCGTCATATATCGAGTAATCTCATTATTACTCTTCCCTGCTTTCACCATATTGAACACAACAAGGCGTAAGTCTTTTGCTATTGGTGAGTTGGATTCAATCAGATTTTGGTTTTGACATTGTGGGCAGCGTAACGTTTTCGCCAAGCTAATAGCACGTTGCTGTTGTTCTGGGTTTTCAAACTCAAACAGTTCAACTTGAATACTCGTCTCTGTATTACTGGCAGTAAACAGATCTTCAGCCATGGTTGAAAGGCTAATCACTAAAAGAGCTGACAGCATAAACAAGGTTTGTATTAGAGACTTCATCATCCATTCACACCATCAAAATACATCGCAAGCTCATCTTTCCATACCATTTCATTAATCACGCCCAATAGCTTTTTAATGATCTGGCCATTGGCATCAACCAAATACGTTTCAGGTGTGCCGATTACGCCCAACTCTAACGCTAACTTGCCTTGAGGGTCACTGATCACGGTTAAGTACGGGTTGCCATCGTTCGATAACACGTTAATCGCAGCCCCAGAGTTATCTCGATAATTGAGCCCAACGATGGGAATGCCTTTATCGTGAAGTTGAAGCAAAAATGAATGTTCGGTTTTACATATCCCGCACCAAGATGCCCATACATTAACCAGTTGATAAGGGTGCTGCGTGACATCAGTAAGCGTAACTTTCTGCTGACCACTGACGCCTTCACTATTCACTAACGCACTCGATGTAAATTCTGGAAATGCCCTTTGTTGTTCAGACACCATGGTCGATTGCTGCTTATTATCAAGCGCAAAGACAAATCCCAGCACCACAATCAATGCTAAGGCAATTAGAGTAATTAGCTTGTTACGAACGCTGTTATGCATACTGTGACGCCTTAACGGTTTTCTTTTTACGATGAGTCAATGAGAGCAAAGCGCCGATAATGGAGAACAGCCCACCAAACCAGATCCAGCGCGCATACGCCTTATACTGAACACGAAATGCGTAAGCGGTGGAATCGACTTTCTCGCCCATGGTGATATAAACATCGCCATGCCAGAACCACTTCATTGCAGGCTCACTCATGTTCATAACACGAACTTGGTAGTGTCTTCTTTCTGGCGCGATGGAAAAGCTTTTCTCGCTAGCATCTAATTCGAGTATCGCTTTTTCTGCAGTAAAGTTGGAGGCGACATAGAGCTCGGTATCACGATGAGAGAGCGTCCAGCCCATAAACTCAACCTCTTCACCTGGGCTCAATTTGTAACTTCGCTCAAACGAGTGGTAGCTATTCATCGCGGCACCTATCGCTAATACTGCGACACCCACATGCGCCAACGTCATCACCCATACTTTGCGTTGAAACTTAGAGTTGCGCGTTACCGCTAAGCCGTAAACATGAGTCAGGGCTACCCAAAACGCAAGTGACCATGTCATTAGCACCATCACTTGGATCGCTTCAACTTGCAAAACATAAGTTACAAAGCCAAGACAGAGAGACAATAAGGTAATAATTCCAATCACACCTTTCGACGCTTGAGGTTTGATACTGAGCAATGGCGCTAACCCTATCACTCCCATCGCAAGCAGAGCCAATGGCGCAATAAGAAGATTAAAGTAAGGTGCGCCCACAGAGATATTTCCAAGGCCAAGTAATTCAAAAACCATTGGGTAGAAGGTACCAAACACCACCACCGCCGTACCCAGTACAAATATAAGTACCGCCACTAAACTCAAAAAACTTTTACTCGCAAAGCTAGTGATTGGATTCGACTCGAAAGATTCACCACGAACAATAAGAAGAGAAAACGAACTCACTAACACCAAAACCAGTATCAGCAACAGCGCGATACCTTTGGTTGGGTCAACAGCAAAAGCATGAACGGAAGTGAGGACGCCAGATCGAACAATAAAAGTACCGAGGATACTTAAACAAAACGTAATGAAAGCAAGGCTAAGTGACCACTTCAGCAACTGTTGCTTGCCTTTAGCAACACCCAAACTGTGCAATAGAGCGGTTGATGTTAGCCAAGGTAATAGGCTGGCATTTTCTACCGGGTCCCAGAACCACCAACCACCCCACCCTAACTCGTAGTATGCCCACCAAGAACCAAGAATGATCCCTGCGGTTAAAAAGATCCAAGCGACCAAACAACAACTGCGACAATGAGCGACCCAATCGAACTCAATCGGATCCACCAGCAAAGCGGCCACAGCAAATGCCAAGACCACAGAGAAACCAACATAACCCAAATACAACAGAGGCGGATGGAATATCAAACCAACGTCTTGCAGCATTGGGTTAAGGTCACGCCCTTCAAGTGGCAAGGTCGAATTCAGTTCAAATGGGTTCGAAGCAAATAAGGTAAACCATGCAAATATCGCGAGTAACACATTCATCACCCACAATACGCGGCTCTGATACTCAGAAGAATATTGCTTTTGTAGGGCAATCACACCCGACCAACAGCTAATGGTTAAGACCCAAAATAGCAATGAGCCTTCATGTCCAGCCCACACAGCGGCCATTTTGAAGAAGGTGGGTAATTGAGTATTGGAGTGTTCTGCAACATAGAGGATGGAAAAGTCGTCACCTACAAAGGCATAGCCAAGTAAAACGATAGCGCCAATGGAAAACAAAGCGCTAGAGAGGGAGAAACTGCGAATTAAAGCCACATTTTGTGCTTGTTTAGTTAGCATTTGATACATCGAATACACAGCGATAATGCTGCTGAGAACAGCGACCAAAATTAAACTAAACAGCCCCAAAGAACCGACCATATCACCTCAATCAGGCTCTACCTAAGCAGAACCAAGTTAAACCATTATTGGCATTGATTGCTCAACTAGCTGATGTAACTCAACTAGCTATTGCTACTCAGCGAAAAGAAATTTAGTGAGCAGATGTTTAGTATCCAACATCCACTCACTTATAACCTTGAGCGAAATTAAGCTAACGTTAATTGTCCTGCATAAAGGACAAACGTTCTTAGCATTAATACGCCCATCAGACTCAATGAAGTAACAGAGAAAATATACACAGTACTATGGCGAACCGATGCTGGTGTCACGGCGTTAAGCAACAAGGGTAAAACCATACCCACACCAATTACGCCATACCAGAACCAACTTGCCCAGAAACCACCGCCAATCGCGTTCCATACTGCCTGCTCACTTTGACCACCAGCAAATATCAACCCAGTGAAGAAAGTAACAAGGACAAACAGTTCAAACATAACAACAGGACGTTCGAAGCCGTGGATCCAAGAAATACTCGCACTATGCGGAGACTCCTTAAAGACCAACACACCAAATAAAATACATGCCGCCGCTCCCGAGGATAAACTCGAGAATAAGAACAATATCGGCAACACTGGGTTATTCAGCATTGGGAAGGTATTTAGCGCAGAGAGTAAGAAGCCAGTGTAAGCCGCAAGTAATAGCGCAAGCACAGCTAAGAATATTTCAAAAACATTCTCAAAAGATTCTAATTTGCCAATCCAGTTACTGACAAAATCGAGTCGCCCTTTTAACCATGCTTGATCACTCAAGAATACGGCAATCTGATTTCGGAATATAATGCCGATCCAAACAAATAGGATCACCATATACACTTGGAATAAGATCACACCCATCGACATCACTGACGTCGGATTATAAAAGATCATGATCTTCCAAAATGATAGTGGTTTCGTCAGGTGGAAAACCAAGATCAATAAACCTGAGATGATCCCGAATGGTGCTAGAAAAGCCGTTGCCTTTAATACACCATTATTCGCTGGATCGTCCTCAATCACCTTTCTCTTAAGGTAAATCGAGATCATCACTGCACCCGCTGACATACCCGCCAAAAACAGATAGATAGCAATGATCCAGTCCCAAACCACGGTACCTGATTGAAACGCTGTATCCCATGCACTCATAATCAAATCTCCCCTTTTTGGTGTGGCACTTTATAGAGTTTTGGCTGAGTACCTAGATAAGCCTTATCTCTGTAAACCACTTCAGATTTAAGTACCTGGTTTATCTCGCTCTTAGGGTCATTTAAGTCGCCAAATATCAGCGCATTGGTAGGGCAAGATTCAACACAAGCAGGTAATTTACCTTGCGCAAGATTGGTATCGCGGCAGAAGTTACATTTGTCGGCCGACTTATTCTTAGGATGGAAGAAGCGCACTTGATATGGACAAGCTAGCAGGCAATAACCACAGCCGACACACTTCTCTTTATGTACATCAACAATTCCTGTCTTCTCATCTTTATAGGCGGCGCCTGTTGGGCAAACCATCACACAAGGTGCATTATCACAATGTTGACAAGAGTTACGAGTGAAACGGTAATCAACATTTGGATATTCACCTTGAGGTTCGCTCTTTATGATTTCTAAGCGCGATACGCCTTCAGGCACTTTGTTTACTTCACGACACGCCTCAGTACAAGCAGTACAGCCAATACAAGCGGTTTCGTCATGAACCATTCCGTAACGCTTGGTGCCATCTTCCTGAACATTAGCCAGCGTTTTGCGGCTTGTAACCGCTGCAGTACCTGCAACACCAGTTGTGAAAATAACGGCACCCGCGCCAGCTAAAAAGTTTCTTCTTGAGCAGCTCATAGATTACTCCCCTTCTTTCTTCTGGTTGAAGTCTGAATGGCAATCCACACACAGCTTGATGGTTTGCTTTTTATCTAAGCCAAGCACCTTCGCTTCACTCGCATGCACATCGTGACAGTTTGAACACGTTAAGTTTTGTGCGTGTACGTCATGAGTCCAACTCGCTTCGCGCAGATCATCAGGCTTATGACAATCTATACATTGGCTGTTGGCATCTAGGATTAAGCTAGGATCGAGGAAAACCTTTTCGGTTCCGGGTTGTGATTGAGCCGCGCGATACTTCACCACCTCAGGTGCACCATCACGGTGATCGGGGCCAATAGAACTATGACAATCTGTGCAATTCACTTCACGGCCAAGCAAAGCGTGCGCACTCTCACCATGTGAACCAAATACCGTTTCTTTAGAATCTTTATGGCATTGGACACACTTGTAATCTTTGTCACGTATTAATTCGACTTCATGTCTTGTTGACTCTCCTACTGGCGTAACAGCAGGCTCTGCAACAGCATGAATGGAATAACCATAGAGGCAGAATGCTAGAAGGGATTTAAGCATTATGACTATGGCCAATTTAATATTGCCCATTTTATCCTTTCCTTATACCGGCATTATTTAACTCTCAACTAAATAATATTCCGGTTAAACAAAAGTACCCTTAAACGATATTATTACCGCTTAAATGATATCAATTCTTATTTTGGATAAGCCACAACGCTTTCTATATTTAGAATATACCCCTAATTAGGTAAAGCGAAATATACAAAGGGTAATATGTGAACACAATCACCCTATTTATAGTGAGGGCATGTCGGGTAATTGTTTGTTATATATGATAATAATTCTCAATAGGACCAGTCTAACTTGATGTCCACATACCCCTTTAGGGTTATATAAACTTCAACGTGATTGAAGTCACTGTCATTAATTGATCTAAAACAAGCAAACATCCGACACGTAACAAAATGTGTTTATTTATGAATTAATATAAACAGCAATTCTCCAGTTCTTAATTTGAATAGCAAACTCACAACGCTTGGTATAAAAATCAGTATATTGGAGATATCACTGTGAAAAAGCATTGGATACGTAATTCCGTCACAGCATTATTAATGGTTAGCGCATCACTAGTAAGCGCGACCAGTTTTGCTGCGTCTGAACAAAAAGAAATTGGTGATCCTCGTAACGACCAGTTCGAGCAAAACCACCCAGATCAATACCATTCATGGAGACAAACGTCAGAGAGCGAAGCCATTGAAGACGCACTAAAAGAAGATCCAAACATGGTTATTCTATGGGCGGGCTACGGTTTCGCGAAAGACTACAACAAAGCCCGCGGCCACTTTTATGCGGTTGATGATGTAAGACAAACCCTGCGTACTGGCGGACCAACCGACGAAAATTCAGGCCCAATGCCAATGGCGTGCTGGAGCTGTAAAAGCCCAGACGTAGCACGCGTTATTGAAGAGCGTGGTGAAGACGGCTACTTTGAAGGTAAATGGGCTCGTCTTGGCAGCGAGATAGTCAATCCAATTGGTTGTGCCGACTGTCACGATACTCAAAGTGAAGGCTTTAAAAATGGCGAACCTGCACTAAAGATCACTCGTCCTTATGTTGAACGTGCGTTCGATGCGATTGGGAAGAACTTCGAAGAGCAAGGTCGCTTTGATCAGCAAGCCTCTGTGTGTGCTCAGTGTCACGTGGAATACTACTTCACGGGTCCAACAAAAGGTGTGAAATTCCCTTGGGATAAAGGGACGCGTGTTGAACAGATGGAAGAGTACTACGATCAGATTGGTTTTAAAGATTGGACACATAAAGTCTCTAAAGCACCAATGCTAAAGGCTCAGCACCCAGGTTACGAAACTTGGCGTGAAGGTATTCACGGTAAGAACAACGTCGCTTGTGTTGACTGCCACATGCCTAAAGTGACGAAAGAAGACGGTACCGTTTACACCGACCATAAAGTAGGTAACCCGTTTGACCGCTTCGAAGACACTTGTGCTAACTGCCATACTCAATCTAAAGAGACCATGCGTAACATCGTTTCAAGCCGCAAAGCTCAAGTACTAAACATGAAGCTGACCGCTGAGAAACAAATCGTAGCCGCTCACTTTGAAGCAGGCGCAGCATGGGAAGCAGGCGCAACAGAACAAGAGATGGCACCTATCTTACAAGATATTCGTCATGCGCAATGGCGTTGGGACTACGCTATCGCATCTCATGGTGTTCACATGCACGCGCCTGAAGTAGCCCTAGAGGTTCTTGGAACGGCGGTTGACCGCGCAGCAGACGCGCGAACTAAGATTGTTCGTCTACTTGCGAAGAAAGGCATTACCGATCCAATCGAGATTCCAGATATCTCAACCAAAGAAGCCGCTCAGAAAGCGCTAGGAATGGACATGGATAAGATGAATGCTGAGAAGCAACACTTCTTAGACACCGTGGTTCCTAAGTGGGAAGAGCAAGCTGAAAAGCGTGAAGCTAACTACGAATACTAGTTCCTTCAAATAGACCAATAAGATAAAACCAGTCACACTGTAAAGGTGTGGCTGGTTTTTTAGATTTGGGCGCACTCAACCGTCCCAATTTCACATTACCTTTTAGCTAATTCAAGGAACAAAGAATGAAGCACTTACTTTCGCTTTCGGCATTATGCATCGCATTAACAAGTTCAGGACTTCACGCCTCAGAACGAGCAGAAACAGGGTGGGAAATGATTGAGGAAGGTGCGCTGGTCGTTGATGTCAGGACACCAGGAGAGTTCAAGCAAGGTCATCTGGACAATGCGATTAACTACCCTCTTTCTGAAGTCGCTACGCACTTTGCCAGCATAGACAAAGCTCAACCTATCGTTTTGTATTGCCGCAGTGGTAACCGCTCAGGACAAGCTTACCAGTATTTGAAAGCTCAAGGGTTTACACAGATCCACAACGCTGGCGGTTTAATTGAGATGCAAGAAAGCAAATAATCTCGAAATTACAGATAGTGCCCGTTTAACGGATCATTTGCTTAGCTTGGTTGATCGAATGGATGATAGAGACACGATCAATGCCTTTCTGGTTAGAATCGAGAAGTTGAGTCCAAGCATCGATCGCTTGTTGGTAGCGCATACTGATGAAGTGATCGGTCGCTATCAACATCAATGCCGTACGATCGTTGGGATCAAGCTCCATGGATTGATTTAAGAGCACTTTCACATCATCACTCATCGCCTGTGAACTTAGGTAATACAAGGCGCTCGCTTTAGCTGCATAAAGCCCTGAAGGCGCCTGTGGGTCTAAACGAATCGCATAGTCGTAACAGGTAAATGCAGCATCAAACTCCCCTTTCTGCATATAAACACCACCAAGCTTAAACCAAAGGTCTAATTGATTAGGGTCTTGCTCCAGGCTCTGCTGAAGTTCATTTTGGAAATCTGTTGCTGTATAGCTGCTGTCGTCACTTGAAGTAAGTTGAGGGGCTTCTTGTTTCATCTGAGACCAAACCAGAATGCTGGCTAATATCGCCACACATGAAATAAGGAGGTTGCCTTTAAGATGACTGGTTTTTCTGTTTGATGCGATCACGATTGCCACTAGAAATAGGCTCATTAGCAGCAAAGCAATCAGTAACCAGATATCCATTCCATTCTCCTTTCATTGACGCTTTACTGTACCTTTTTCTCACTAAAACAATATTGATCGAGGTTTAGCTATTGGCTTTTAAACAAGTCACAGCCAAATTCTAGGTAATAAAAAACCGAGCACAATGGCTCGGCTTTTTGTCTCAACTTCTATTTATAGAAGTGAAAGATTACTCAGTGTCTTGCTCGCTATCAGAAGCGTCTGATGCTTGCTCTTCGCTTGATTCAGCAACGTCAGCGTTAATAGTTTCAGCACCAGCCTCTTCAGCTTCGCCTTCTACAATCTCAGCTTCTTCTACTTCGTCGATACGTTGTAGACCTACAACGTTCTCGTCTTCAGCAGTACGAATCAGTGTTACACCTTGAGTGTTACGACCAACTTGGCTTACTTCCGCTACGCGAGTACGTACTAGCGTACCTGCGTCGGTGATCATCATCATTTCGTCGCCTTCTTCAACTTGAACAGCGCCAACAACTGGGCCATTACGTTCAGAGACTTTGATAGAAACCACACCTTGCGTTGCACGGCCTTTCGTTGGGTATTCAGCTAGTTCAGTACGCTTACCGTAACCGTTTTGAGTCACAGTTAGGATATCGCCTTCGTTAGAAGGAACAATCAACGATACTACTTGATCGTCTTCTGGAAGCTTCATACCACGAACACCAGAGGCAGTACGGCCCATTGCACGTACTTTGTCCTCGTTAAAGCGAACAACTTTGCCCGATTTAGAGAACAGCATGATGTCGCTATCACCGTTAGTGATGTCAACGCCAATCAGTGAATCATCGTCACGTAGGTTAACTGCAATTAGGCCGTTAGCACGTACGTTTGCGAACTGATCCAGTGATGTCTTCTTAACAGTACCGTCACCCGTTGCCATGAAGATGAATTTCTCGTTAGAGAACTCAGAAACAGGCAGGATAGCCGTGATACGCTCACCTTCTTCTAGAGGAAGAATGTTAACGATAGGCTTACCACGAGCAGTACGACTTGCTAATGGCAGTTGGTAAACTTTCAGACGGTATGTCTTACCACGAGTAGAGAAACATAGGATGTTATCGTGAGTATTAGCAACAAGCAGACGCTCAATGTAATCCTCATCTTTCATCTTAGTTGCACTCTTACCTTTACCACCACGACGCTGAGCTTCGTAGTCGCTTAGGATTTGGTACTTAACGTAACCTGCGTTAGAAAGCGTTACTACAACGTCTTCTTGAGCAATCAGCTCTTCCATGTCGATGTCATGAACTGCCGCTGTGATTTCTGTACGACGCTCGTCGCCATAGATTTCACGTACTGCTTCAAGTTCTTCACGGATAACTTCCATCAAACGCTCAGTGCTTGCAAGAATGTGCATTAGCTCAGCGATTTCTTCTAGAAGGGCTTTGTACTCGTCTAGAATCTTCTCGTGCTCAAGGCCTGTTAGGCGGTGAAGACGAAGTTCTAGAATTGCTTGTGCTTGTGTTTCCGTTAGGAAGTATTGACCATCGCGGATGCCGTATTGGTCTTCTAACCAATCAGGACGAGCTGCGTCAGTACCTGCACGCTCAAGCATTGAAGCAACGTTACCAAGATCCCAACCACGAGACACTAAACCAACTTTAGCTTCTGCTGGTGTTGGCGCGCTCTTGATCAGTTCAATGATTTCATCAATGTTAGCAAGTGCTAGAGACAATGCTTCAAGGATGTGTGCACGGTCGCGTGCTTTCTTCAATTCGAAGATAGTACGACGAGTCACAACTTCGCGACGGTGGTCTACGAAGCACTTAAGCATGTCTTTGATGTTGAACAACTGTGGTTGACCGTTATTCAACGCAACCATGTTGATACCGAAAGTCGTTTGCAGTTGAGTTTGAGCGTATAGGTTGTTAAGAACCACTTCGCCTACTGCATCACGCTTACATTCAATAACAATACGCATACCGTCTTTATCAGACTCGTCACGCAGTGCACTGATGCCTTCTACTTTCTTATCTTTAACCAGTTCAGCAATCTTCTCGATCAAACGAGCTTTGTTTACTTGGTAAGGGATCTCAGTAACGATAATGGTTTCTTTACCATTCTTCTCTACTTCGATATCCGCTTTTGAACGCATGTAAACCTTACCGCGGCCAGTCTTGTAAGCATCTACGATGCCTTTACGACCACTGATAAGTGCTGCTGTTGGGAAGTCAGGACCAGGGATATAGTCCATTAGCTCATCAATAGTGATATCTTCATTATTGATAAATGCTAAACAGCCATCAACAACTTCACCAAGGTTATGTGGTGGGATGTTGGTAGCCATACCTACTGCGATACCAGAAGCACCGTTTACCAATAGGTTAGGAATTTTTGTAGGAAGTACTGCTGGAATTTGTTCTGTACCATCGTAGTTCGGTACGTAATCCACAGTTTCCTTATCAAGGTCAGCCAGGAGCTCGTGAGCAATTTTCGCCATACGAACTTCGGTATAACGCATTGCAGCCGCGGAGTCGCCATCGATAGAACCAAAGTTACCTTGGCCATCAACTAGCATGTAACGCAGTGAGAACGGTTGCGCCATACGAACAATAGTATCGTATACAGCACTATCACCATGTGGGTGGTATTTACCGATTACATCACCTACTACACGAGCAGACTTTTTATATGGTTTGTTCCAATCATTACCTAGTACATTCATCGCGAACAAAACGCGGCGGTGTACAGGTTTTAGGCCATCACGCACATCTGGAAGGGCACGACCAACGATGACGGACATCGCGTAGTCTAGGTATGAACCTCTAAGCTCATCTTCAATATTTACGGGCGTGATCTCTTTCGCTAGATCGCTCATAGAGCCATTTTCCCTCTATAGTCAGATCGTATTTTTGAATACGTATAAGACCGAAAAATATAACACAAATTTACCTACGGAGGCATCACTTTCCCTCTCCTTTTACCATCTTGTGACCCTTGTAGCCAATCAATTGATGAGAAATTGCACCTCCGCATCATATCTTGCTGAAACATGGTCACTTTACATCCAATAAACTAGCAAAATTGTAGATCTTCTGGTCAGCGCGAAAAGGCAAGTTATAATGCCTGCAATTTCATGGATGCATTATTTAACTTGGAAATGCCGATTATGACTAAATCACAGAACGTAGACCCAGCAGAAATCAAGAAATTCGAAGACATGGCGTCACGCTGGTGGGATCTAGAAGGCGAATTTAAGCCACTACATCAAATCAACCCACTGCGACTAAATTACGTATTAGAGAAGACTGAAGGCCTATTTGGTAAGAAAGTCCTCGATGTTGGCTGCGGCGGCGGTATTCTTGCAGAAAGCATGGCGGTTGAAGGTGCGATAGTGACAGGCCTAGACATGGGTAAAGAACCGCTAGAAGTCGCGCGCCTTCACGCATTAGAAACGGGCACCAAGCTCGATTACATCCAGAGCACTATCGAAGACCACGCAGAACAGAACCCACAGACGTACGATGTGGTAACGTGCATGGAAATGCTAGAGCACGTTCCTGATCCACAATCTGTGATTAGTGCATGTTCAAAATTAGTGAAACCGGGTGGTCACGTGTTCTTCTCTACCTTGAACCGTAACTTCAAATCTTACCTGTTCGCTATTGTTGGTGCAGAAAAGCTACTTAAGATTGTTCCTGAGGGCACTCATGAACACGAGAAGTTCATTCGCCCTGCTGAACTTATCAAGATGGTCGATAACACTCCGCTGCAAGAACTAGGGATTACAGGGCTGCACTACAATCCTCTTACGGACACTTATCGTTTAGGCACAAATGTAGACGTAAACTACATCGTCCACACGCAAAACTTTGGCTAAAAAATATCGGTAGCCCTACCGTAAAACCTTTTGTAAAAAAGACGAATGAAAAGAGTTGCAATTACCATAACTTTGCGACTTTTTTCAGTCTAAATTTCGTGCGCTAGCTTCCATTTTGACCACCTCGATTTAAATTTAATCGCCTAAAATCAATCGCCCATTTTGGCCAAAGATCAAGGAATTTTTTTTTATGGGCGTGCAAAAATAAAGCATCATTAAAAGCCGACTTTTATACAATCAAGTCACATATAACCTCATCAGTTAGTGGTCACTTACAGTTTTTTTTCAATCCACCACTTATCCACAAGCAACCCCATTTCTTTACCTTGAAAAATATCAGTTGTAGCACTATCTTGTAACCCAACAAACAAATGACCCCTATATGTTGTGTTTGAACTACAATGTATGGGTAGACCAAGATCACAAAGCCGAAACGTAATTTACAAAAATTACACAGAAATACACAAAAACACGGCCTTGTTCAGTTTTGTTAGGGAAATTAAGCAGAATGAACCAACAACTTACTGTTACCAAGCGTAACGGGCGCAAAGAAACGATCGATCTAGAGAAGATCCATCGCGTGATTACATGGGCAGCTGAAGGCTTGCACAATGTTTCTGTATCACAAGTAGAATTGAAAGCTCACATTCAGTTTTACGATGGCATCACCACTACTGACATTCATGAAACTATCATCAAGTCAGCAGCGGATTTAATCTCTGAAGAGACTCCTGATTACCAATATCTAGCAGCACGTCTGTCTGTATTCCACCTACGTAAAAAAGCGTACGGCGAATACGAGCCGCCTGCACTGTATGACCACGTTGCAAAACTGGTTGATATGGGTAAATACGATAGCCACCTTATGGAAGATTACACGAAAGCTGAATTCGAAGAGCTTGACGAGTACATCGACCACAAACGTGACTTAGACTTCTCTTACGCAGCGGTTAAGCAGCTCGAAGGTAAATACTTCGTGCAAAACCGTGTAACGAAAGAAATCTACGAGAGTGCTCAGTTCCTTTACATTTTAGTTGCTGCGTGTCTATTCGCTAAATACCCGAAATCGACTCGTCTTGACTACATCAAACGTTTTTACGACGCATCGTCTACGTTTAAGATTTCTCTACCTACACCGATCATGTCTGGTGTACGTACGCCTACTCGTCAATTCAGTTCTTGTGTACTGATCGAGTGTGGTGACAGCCTTGATTCTATCAACGCGACAGCAAGCTCAATTGTTCGTTACGTATCTCAACGTGCTGGTATTGGTATCAACGCAGGTCGTATCCGTGCGCTTGGTTCTGAAATCCGTAATGGTGAAGCGTTCCACACGGGCTGTATCCCTTTCTACAAATACTTCCAAACAGCAGTAAAATGTTGTTCTCAAGGTGGTGTTCGTGGCGGTGCAGCAACGGTATTCTACCCACTATGGCACGGTGAAGTTCAGTCTCTATTAGTACTGAAAAACAACCGCGGCGTTGAAGAGAACCGAGTTCGTCACATGGATTACGGCGTACAGCTGAACAAGCTTATGTACTCTCGCCTAGTTCAGGGTGGCAACATCAGCCTGTTCTCACCTTCAGACGTACCTGGCCTTTACGATGCGTTCTTCGAAAACCAAGACCGTTTTGAAGAGCTATACGTTAAGTACGAAAACGATCCTTCAGTGAAGCGTGAAACGGTTAAAGCCGTTGAGCTTTTCTCTCTGCTAATGCAAGAGCGTGCTTCTACTGGTCGTATCTACATTCAGAACGTTGACCACTGTAATACACACAGCCCGTTTGATTCTGAAGTAGCACCTGTTCGTCAATCGAACCTATGTCTAGAAATCGCGCTTCCTACTAAGCCACTTTCTAACGTAGAAGATGACGAAGGCGAAATTGCACTATGTACGCTTTCAGCATTCAACCTTGGCGCAATCAATGAACTGGACGACCTAGCAGAGCTTTCTGAGCTGGTTGTTCGTGCTCTAGATGCACTGCTTGATTACCAAGACTACCCGCTTCCAGCTGCATACAAGTCGACAATGAACCGTCGTACTTTAGGTGTAGGTGTAATCAACTACGCATACTACCTAGCGAAGAATGGTGTTAAGTACTCTGATGGCAGCGCGAATGGCCTGACTCACCGTACTTTTGAAGCAATTCAATACCACTTGCTAAAAGCATCTGTTGAACTAGCGAAAGAGCAAGGCCGTTGCCCATCTTTCCACGAGACCAACTACGCGAAAGGCCTACTGCCAATCGATACTTACAAAAAAGATATCGACTTAGTATGTGAAGAGCCACTGCACTACGATTGGGATTCTCTACGTGAAGAGATCATGGAGCACGGTCTGCGTAACTCTACGCTAACAGCGCTTATGCCTTCTGAGACATCGTCTCAAATCTCGAACGCGACTAACGGTATCGAGCCACCACGTGGTTACGTATCAGTGAAAGCATCGAAAGACGGCATCCTTAAGCAAGTGGTTCCAGATTTCCTAAATCTTAAAGAGAACTACGAGCTACTTTGGAACATTGGTTCTAACGACGGTTACCTACACCTAGTGGGTATCATGCAAAAATTCGTTGACCAAGCTATCTCTGCAAACACTAACTATGATCCAAGTGTTTACGACAGCGGTAAAGTACCAATGAAGAAGCTGCTTCAAGACCTACTAACAGCGTACAAGTACGGTGTTAAGACGCTTTACTACCATAATACTCGTGATGGTGCTAAAGACGACCAAGGCGATGCAGTTCAAGTGCCGGAAGAAGATTGTGAAGGCGGCGGTTGTAAGATCTAAACCGCAATAAACATTAAGACCCCAGAGAAGAGTTATCTTCTCTGGGTTTAAAGCATTAACAGGGTCCGTTTTATTACGGGTCTTTAAAGGATTTGAGGCATTTATGGCTTACAGTACTTTTTCTCAGCAAAAAAATGACCAACTAAAAGAACCAATGTTCTTGGGTCAGTCGGTAAACGTTGCACGTTACGACCAACAAAAATTCGAAATCTTCGAAAAGCTTATCGAGAAGCAGCTTTCTTTCTTCTGGCGTCCAGAAGAAGTAGACGTGTCTAGCGACCGTATCGACTACAACAAGCTTCCTGAGCATGAAAAGCACATCTTCATCTCTAACTTGAAGTACCAAACGCTTCTAGATTCAATCCAAGGCCGCAGCCCTAACGTTGCCCTACTTCCATTGGTATCTCTACCAGAAGTTGAAACTTGGATTGAAACTTGGTCTTTCTCTGAAACGATTCACTCTCGTTCTTACACGCACATCATCCGTAACATCGTGAATGATCCAGGCGTAGTATTCGACGACATCGTTGAAAATGAAGAGATTCTGAAGCGTGCTAAAGACATCGCTTTCTACTACGACGACCTAATCAAGCTAACGGCTGACTACCACCGCTACGGTGAAGGCAACCACAGCATCAACGGCGAAGACGTTAAGATTTCACTTCACGACCTGAAGAAGAAACTTTACCTATGTCTAATGTCTGTAAACGCACTAGAAGCGATTCGTTTCTACGTAAGTTTCGCATGTTCATTTGCATTCGCTGAGCGTGAGCTAATGGAAGGTAACGCGAAGATCATCAAGCTAATCGCTCGTGATGAAGCCCTTCACCTTACTGGTACACAGCACATGATCAACTTGCTACGCAATGGTCAAGATGATTTTGAATTCATGCAGATCGCTGAAGAGTGTAAGCAAGAGTGTTTCGACCTATTCAAAGAAGCGGCTGAGCAAGAGAAAGAGTGGGCAGAATACCTATTCAAAGATGGCTCTATGATTGGTCTGAACAAAGACATTCTTTGCCAATACGTTGAGTACATTACCAACATCCGTATGCAGGCTGTTGGCCTAGGTACGGCTTACCCAGCAGCAACGTCGAACCCAATTCCATGGATCAACGCTTGGTTGTCTTCAGATAACGTTCAAGTTGCTCCACAAGAAGCAGAAATCAGTTCTTACCTAGTTGGCCAAATCGACAACGAAGTAAAAGCTGACGACTTTGAAGGATTTGAGCTGTAATGCCAACAATCAAAATCAACAAACTGACTTCAATTGAATCTAACCCTTCAAACACTCTGTTGGAAACAATGGAACAAGCTGGGTTAGAGCCAGAATACAACTGCCGAGATGGTCACTGTGGCGCTTGCCGCTGCACGTTGGATTCTGGTGAGGTCGAGTACGTTGGTTTTGCTATGGCTTACACGCAAGGTAATGAGATATTGCCTTGTATCTGTAAAGCAAAGACTGAGCTATCGCTGAGTAACGTTATTCATAGAAACAAGCAAAAACGCGCATAAGCCAGCTGGCTTTAGGTCACTTTGTTCGAATATCGTCAATAAGAATCAAAAAAGGGTCCGCTTCCTTTAGGAATGCGGACCCTTTTCTATTTATGTCTTTAGGTATCTAAAGCGACTCGTCTATCACTCAACCAAATCTTCCTGTTGGCTTGTGTCATACAAAGCCAAACGTTTATTGCTGAGTCAGGTTAAGAGTCACAGAGCCAATATAACAAGCGCTTCGGCACTCTCCACAGCCGTTACACTTATCTTTGTCCACTGTAGGCAACTCTCCTACTTCGATGTGTATTGCACCAGCTGAACACGCCGTTTGGCATGCTGAACAGTCCATTTGCATGTAATTATTGCAGCTATCCGCAAAGCTCGGCTTGAGGTCGATATAAGGCGTGACCGTTGGATGAAGTGCGCCGGTCGGACACACTTCAGTGCATTTGTTACACATAGAACAACTGTTGTAATCCAAATTCAGCAGCGCACTGCCCTCTAGCACCTCAATAACGCTATTTGGACACGATTGTTCACACAATCCACAACCGTCGCAAAGACGCTCAAACAGCACCTCATCGACCGCTCTTGGCGGTCTTGCATGCAAGCGCTGTGATATCTCTTCATAATTCGCGGCGGCTTTAACCGGTTTAGAAAGTCGAGTTAAGAAACCGCGTCTATTTGAATTTATTTGTTCAGACATTAATCGATATATAACTTTTTAGTAGCAACGTTTAAATTATATTCAGATATTAAGTACTTAAACCAATCTATTACATCAACCGATAGCTTTTTATAAAAAGATAACTCTGATGCTTTATTTAGTTTTTCTAAATAAACAGAAGACCAAGTTAATAAGTGACCCTCAAGTAATTCACCAGCTGAATTAATATTATTATTTTCTAACAAATACGCATGAGCGAATAACATTAAACCAAATTGATCTTCCGGCTCTCTTAACCCAGTGTCTAATTCAATCTGATTCAATTCTAAAAACTGGCGATACTCAACCGTAGAAGCACCAAACACAACGCGGTCTTTATCTAGGTACACAGAACCCCAAGGCGGAGCTGGCATGTCTCCAACGCCTTCAAACAGGCGGCTGAACTCTGCTGCGAGCGCATCTTCGTCTTCGCTTCTTAATGCCTGCAAGCATTCTTCAGAGAGTACTTCGCTCTCAACCAAAGCTTCGACAATGGTGATTAACTGTTCTTTACTTGTCGCTTGATAAAATAGCGAACCCAACAATTTATGCGTATCGATAATCATTATTATTTATACCGTTATAGGTTTAAAGATAATTATATTAATTAACTCATTTCATTCTTTGATCTATTTTATACATTCAATTCATAAACTTTAAATTCCACACTTATTTGATGCCAATCAATCAATAATTCGAAATAAATACATAAAGAACAAACTACCTATAAAGTGCTAGCTATCAATAGTAAAAGGCATCTTAGAATGACGAATAAGAAAGAATCTGGGGTAATGAATCTTACTCGAAGAGGCTTCATGAAAGCTTCCTCTGCAGTAGGTAGTGCAGCTGCACTTGCGGGCGGTATTGCATTACCTTTCAAATCCAAACCAGTAGCGGCTGCAGTTGCTGAAAATGTGGATGAGAAAATCGTATGGAGTGCATGTACAGTAAACTGTGGCTCTCGCTGCCCACTGCGTATGCATGTACAAAACGGTGAAATCAAATACGTAGAAACAGACAACACAGGCACTGACGAATACGGTCATCACCAAGTTCGTGCGTGTCTACGTGGTCGCTCGATGCGCCGCCGTGTTTATAACCCAGATCGCCTAAAGTACCCAATGAAACGTGTGGGTAAACGTGGTGAAGGTAAGTTTAAGCGTATTAGCTGGGAAGAGGCTTATGATGAAGTCGCAGGCACCATGCAACGCCTTATCAAAGACTACGGTAACGACACTATCTACCTAAACTACGGTACAGGTACGCTGGGCGGCACGGTTACTAAATCTTGGCCACCAGCTCAAACGCTGATTGCTCGTCTAATGAACCTAAGTGGTGGTTACTTAAACCATTACGGTGACTACTCAACAGCGCAAATCACGAAAGGCTTGAGCTACACCTACGGCGGTTGGGCAAACAACAACTCTTTCTCTGATTTAGAGAACACTAAACTTAACATTCAGTTTGGTAACAACCCTGCTGAGACGCGTATGTCTGGTGGCGGCCAGATCCACCACTACGTTGAAAGCAAAAACAAATCAAACGCAAGAACGATCATCATCGACCCTCGCTACACCGATACTGCCGGTGGCCGTGAAGATCAATGGATCCCAATTCGTCCTTCTACAGATGCGGCATTGGTAGCGGGTCTTGCACACGTGATGATCACTGAAGACCTTGTCGACCAACCGTTCCTAGACAAATACTGTGTCGGTTACGATGAGAAGACCCTTCCTGCATCAGCGCCTAAAAACAGCGACTACAAATCTTACATCCTAGGTTTAGGTGAAGATGGCGTAGAGAAGACACCAGCATGGGCTTCTAAGATCACGGGGATTCCAGTTGACACCATCGTTAAGCTTGGCCGTGAAATGGGCACAGCGAAACCATGTGCGATTCACCAAGGTTGGGGCTTACAACGCACTGCGAACGGTGAACTAGCGTGTCGTGCAATCGCGATGCTGTCACTGCTCACTGGTTCTGTGGGCGTATCAGGCGGTTCAACAGGCGCTCGTGAAAGCGACATCAACATTCCATTTGTGCGCTTCCCTACTGTGCCAAACCCAGTTGAAACGTCTATTTCAATGTTCATGTGGACAGACGCGATTTACCGTCACCATGAAATGACCGACATCACTGATGGTGTTCGCGGTGCAGAGCGCCTTAAGAACCCAATCAAGATGATCTGGAACTACGCAGGTAACTGCATCATTAACCAACACTCAGACATCAACAAGACTCACGCGATTCTTCAAGATGAAAGTGCGTGTGAAATGATTGTCGTGGTTGATAACCATATGACGTCTTCAGCGAAGTACGCCGATATCATCCTGCCAGACTTAACAACGTCTGAGCAAGACGACTGGTGTATGGACGGTAAAGCGGCGAACATGCCTTACTTCATCTACGCGCAGAAAGCGATTGAGCCTCAGTTTGAAGCAAAATCTATCTACGAGATGTGTACTCAGCTTGCGAAACGAATGGGCGTAGAAAAAGAGTTCACCGAAGGCCGTACTCAAGAGCAATGGATTGAGCACCTTTACGCAGAAACTCGTAAGAACGATCCAACACTGCCAACCTTCGAAGAGATGAAAGAGCTGGGTATCTACAAACGTAGCTACGACCACCACTACATCGCTTATGAAGATTTCCGTAAAGATCCTGAAGCGAACCCACTGACCACACCAAGTGGCAAGATCGAGATCTACTCAGAGCAACTGGCTGATATCGCGAAGACTTGGAAGCTGAAAGAAGACGAAGTGATTCACCCACTTCCGATTTACGCGGACTCTTTCGAAGGTCATAACGACCCACTAGCAGAGAAGTACCCACTTCAGCTAACCGGTTTCCACTACAAGGCACGTACTCACTCGACTTACGGCAACGTTGCAGAAATCAAAGCAGCAGCACCGCAAGAGTTGTGGATCAACCCAATCGATGCAAAAGAACGTGGTATTGATAACGGCGACATGGTGAGTATTTTCAACGACCGTGGCGAAGTACATATTCCAGCGAAAGTGACACCTAGGATTCTTCCTCGAGTTGTGGCACTAGGCGAAGGTGCATGGTACGCACCAGATGGTCAGAAGATCGACCATGCAGGCTCTATCAACGTGCTGACGACTCAGCGCCCGAGCCCACTTGCTAAGGGTAACCCTCAGCATACAAACCTAGTTCAAATCAAAGCGCTAAAGAAAGCATAAGGTAGGTTGGAATGAAACAATACGGCTTTTACATTGATTCAAGTAAATGCACGGGTTGTAAAACCTGTCAGCTTGCTTGTAAAGATTATAACGATCTAGACATCAAAACGAACTACCGTCGCGTATACGAATATGCCGGTGGTGGCTTCACTCAAGATGGTGATACCTGGGTTCAGAAAGATGTCTTTTCTTACTACCTATCTATCGCTTGTAACCACTGTACTAACCCAGCGTGTGTGAAAGTGTGTCCTTCGGGCGCAATGCACAAACGTGATGAAGACGGTTTGGTTGTGGTTGATGAGAGCGTATGTATTGGTTGTCAGCACTGTAGCAATGCGTGTCCTTACGGCGCACCACAATACAATGCTAAGAAAGGTCATATGACGAAATGCGATGGTTGTTACCAACGTGTTTCTGAAGGCAAACAGCCTATCTGTGTTGAGTCTTGCCCACTTCGTGCATTGGAGTTTGGTGAAATCAATACACTTCGTGAGAAGTACGGCTCTGGTGCGGATGTGGCTCCACTGCCATCTTCAACAGAAACGCTACCAAACATCGTGATTAAGCTGAACAAAAACGCGAAGCCGACTGGCGATACCAGCGGTCACCTAGCAAACCCGAAGGAGGTGTAAGATGATTTTTCATGAGTGGTCTTTAATCTTCTTTACGGTGCTGGCGCAAACTGCGGTTGGTGGTTACTTACTGATTGGCGCACGTGCACTGGTACTTGGTCATGACGAAGAGAAGCTGAACAGCTACAAGGTTCCAATGTTTATCCTATGGGTACTGATGGGTCTTGGCTTCATGTTCTCGACAACGCACCTTGGCTCTCCACTGCGCGCGTTTAACGCTTTTAATC
The DNA here is from genome assembly GCF_041473395.1 of Vibrio sp. 10N.222.55.C6. Taxonomy (NCBI): domain Bacteria; kingdom Pseudomonadati; phylum Pseudomonadota; class Gammaproteobacteria; order Vibrionales; family Vibrionaceae; genus Vibrio; species Vibrio sp. 10N.222.55.C6. The sequence continues at coordinate 360,337 of NZ_JBFRSD010000002.1, read as the reverse complement.
AGCTAGGTTCGGCTTGGTTGTCTAACGAAGTGTTCTTCGGTGCGGCATTCTTCGCTGTCGGTGGCCTGCAATGGTTACTGTCGGTAGTCAAGAAAGGTGGCGTTGCTATCCAGAAAGCACTGATGGTTGGCGCGATGGTACTGGGTGTTATCTTCATGTACGCGATGATCAACGTATACATGATCAACACAGTACCGACGTGGGACAACATCTACACACCACTGAGCTTCATCATGACGATGGTTGTGGGTGGCTTGCTGTTATCTCAGTTCGTGATTGTATTCGCAAACGACAGCCGCTTTACGGTTGACCGTAACATCACCATGTTGGCTGTTATCGCTGTTGCTATCAGCTTGCTTGTGACAGTAGGAAAACTGAACCTAATCGGAGACATCCAAACTTCAGCGGCAAAAGCGTCTGAGTTAGTCGATGGTTTAGGTAGCTATGTGATTCTTCAAGTGGCACTGCTAATGGCAAGCTTGTTGATTTGGATTCTACCTATGCTGAACAAAGCAAAAGTGAACCCAGTTAACCTTGGCTTAGCACTAGTATTGTTCTTGGCTTCAGAGTTAATCGGCCGTGGTTTGTTCTACAGCCTACATATGACAAGCGGTTTGTAATCGAGTTCTTACAGACATGAGTTGCGTGTAAACATCGCTGCTTGTTTGGTTATCTAGAAGGCTAGATAAACAAAAGGCCCAACACCTATTTAGATGTTGGGCCTTTTTATTTCGTTTTTTCTAGCGTTTTTAATACAGACTTAGCGAGTTAGCTTACATAGCTACTTAATGATAGCCGCTGGAATAAACATGTCTTTTAATCGCTTAACCGAAGAATAAGTACCAAACATCGGTTTGTTATCTAAATGCCTTCTCAGCATATCGGCGGCAACGGTCTTAATCACGTTGCGTTGGTCTTCACGCGAGTACTGACGATAAAACTCAAGTACCTGCCCCCACTCGCCTGCTTCAGTCGACAATGCAACGCTGAATGTGTTGCCTTCCAGCTTACCAGTCACCAAAGCCAATTCAGTTCCGCACTTATCTCTTGTTGCTCCAGCCAGCGCAAAGGTCGCGGCTAATGGATCGCTCTTTTCAAGTTCGCTCTCTTTTGACTCAGCCATCACCCATGAGTGTCCGAAGCAATCTTCTATCTGCTCATTCAATTGCAGCCACGCTGACAGTGAACCTTTGGTCGACACTTCAGACACAGATAACGTCTTCTTTTTTTCCGCCATGATGTGTCCAATATGGTCAATCATCGGCTCATCAACACTAACGACATTACTCTCTAGCAGCTTGTAAACCATCTGCAGAAGCTTAACGCGAGTTTCTAAGTCTGCCTTAGGACCAAACAGTTTGACCTCAATGAACGGCAGATAAGAGCGATAACCAAGTTCATAACCTTCTGGCAGCTTTAGTTGATCCAAAACATCAGAGATACCGGACTCAGACAAACCAAACGTAAACAGTCGACTGCATTCAGAGGCAACCACTTGAGGGTTGGTACACGACAAGTCAGGAAGAATCTCAAACGTCACCATGCGCTTGAATTCACTTGGTACACCCGGCGTGAAATAGAAAGTCGCATCGTTAATTTTCAGTTTGAAGCCACAAGCCGTCCCTACAGGGTTATCGACAATCTCTGAACTCGCAGGTAACAAAGCTTGTTTAAGGTTGCTGTCTGGCATTGGCATGCCACGTCCAGAGAACATCTCTTCCATACGAGCAAGCCATTCAGGGAACATGACGAGTTTCTGCTCGGAAGCAGCTGCAGCGGCGGCAGCACTCATATCATCGGTTGTCGGGCCTAAACCACCATTAACGATAACCACATCATAGTTAAAGCTCAGCATCAGCAGTTCTTCAACAAGAGCATTCATTTGATCACCCACAGTTGAGCGCTTAGCAAGCGCAAAACCATGCTGATAAAACTCAGCAGACATCCAAGCTGCGTTTGTATCTACAATGTCTCCATGAAGAACTTCTTCACCTGTGCTTAACATTGCGATTTTCGTCATATTTCTATCCCTTGTTGTCATAAAAAGACACTGCATTATTTACAAACTGGTCTATGGTTGAATTTGGAGCAATTCGCCTTTTCACTAATATTAATAATGTTAAACCTAAGGTTTTCTTAGGAAAAGCTATAAATTATTAGTTCCCTAAATCAGGCATTTAATAGATAATTGTGACCCTGATCAATTCCAAACTTTCTCATGGAGACCCTTGTGTCCAAATCACCGTTACTAGCAAAGGTTACTGCCGCATTTTCAATGCTAATGTCAGTTAACTCGGTTGCAAGCCAATACGACTTCGACCAGCCAATCAACCTTTCTTACTCGGATGAATGTGCTCAAGATTACTGTTTTAATGACAACTTGTACACCTACAAGCCTAGTACCAATTACGCACTGAGCGAATCGAGTGATGAGTACGACTTCTCAATCCAACAACCAAAACACATGTTGGTGAGTCAGGAGAAAGATTGGGATTACCTAATGGGTCAAACCTACACCATTCTTGGCTTGAGTGTCGCGACAGTGGGTCTAATGACTCTGCTCCCTGAAAGTATTACTAAGTGGGATGATGACCAACGTGATATCAGCTCATTAGGTAAAAAGTGGAAAGATAACGTTTCTGCTGGTCCAACATGGGACCGTGACGAACACTTCCTAAACTACGTAATGCACCCATATTTCGGTGGTGTTTACTACACCGCAGCTCGACACGCAGGTTACGACGAGTTTGAGTCATTCTTATACTCTTGGACTATGTCGACGTTCTTCTGGGAATACGGCGTAGAAGCGTTTGCAGAAGTACCTTCATGGCAAGATCTCTTCATCACACCTTTCTTCGGTGCGGTTGTCGGTGAAATGATGCTAGAAGCAGAGCAGGATATCATTGCTTCAGGTGGCGAAGTGATGGGCTCTCAAACCATGGGTGATGTGTCGCTATTCTTCCTTAACCCTGTTGGACACATTCACTACTGGGTAAGTGACGCATGGGGCGGTGATGCAGAAGTTAACCTGAATACTAACCCTTGGTGGGATAACCAAGACGCTGCACGTTTTGCTTACGATGCTGGCGCACCATACGACTCTCAGTTTGTTGGTATGAACTTCAAAGTAACGTTCTAATTCGTCTCTAGTACTACTCAATATAAGTTATTGAATATAAGTTGCTGAATCATCAATCACAGTGACAACTCTTCTAAAAAGCGGCTCTCTAGCCGCTTTTTTTGTGCCCTACTCTTCATTCTCTTTTTTTGCATCGAAGCTTAGTTTCAAAAATTGACCTAGGTCAAACATTGTTCGATGTAACCTTCTACACTGAAATTAAAGAACTTTATCGCATGATATCAAACATTTAATTAGCAAAGAATAATTGAAACCTTGGGGGCTGATATGAACAGTACATTTATCGTAAACTTTATCGGAAAAGCATCACCAGCAACAATCAAACAGCTTGCTGCGGTTACTCACGAAAACGACGGCAAATGGCTCATCAGTAAAGTGAACTTTATTGAAGACCAAGTCGCAGGCGTACTAAAGGTTCAACTTCCAGCCATCAACGAATCGATTGTAAAAGAAGCGTTCAGCGCCAATCCAGATCTCATCGTGCAGTTTGTCGATTCCGATCATACACACAATGTTCAAGACACGGTCCATCACTTGAGACTCGACTCTAACGACCGAGCAGGTATCGTCAACGAAGTGACTCATGTATTGGATAGACAAGGAATCAGTATTCTCGATATGGATTGTCACCGCGTCTTTATCGCTGGTGGCGGCGGTGTTAGCTCAAGTCTATTCACATCAAAAATCGCCGTTAAGCTGCCAATCGAAGTACAGATCGACGACGTAGTTAATGAACTCGAAACGCTCAGTGAAGATACTCGTGTGATGATTGAAAGCTAAATAAACAAAATTAAAGAACAAAAAAGAGCAGCTCATTAGCTGCTCTTTGTATTGCTCTGAACTTGTGATTCAGTTACTTAACTGACCATTGTGATAATGAGCGTTTGAAGTCTTCATAGCCGAATTCATTTAGCTTTTGAACTTCACCACTGCTACGTTCACAGTAGATTGAAGGCATTTTAAGGCCATTGAACCAGTTCAATTTCACCATTGTGTAACCCGCGCTGTCTAACAGATGCAGCTTTTGACCAATCTTAAGTGGCTCATCAAAGCTCGCTTCGCAGAACTGATCGCCCGCAAGACATGAACACGAACCAATCACGTAGTCATGGCTGCCTGTTTCTGATGCTTCCAATACTGATGCGGGCTCATTGTAGATAAGCGTGTCAAGGCGGTGCGCCTCAGTCGCTGAATCCACAATCGCTGTTTTCTTCACGTTCTCAACAATATCGACCACTGTCACAACTAGGTCGGTTGTTTTAGTGATGATCGCTTCACCCGGCTCAAGATACATCTGCACACCGTGCTTTTCAGAGAAGGCTTTCAGCGCAAGACCGAGTTTTTCGATGTCATAGCCAGGCCATGTGAAGAACACACCTCCGCCCATGCTCACCCAGTCCAACTTATCTAAGTGCTCACCAAACTGTTCTGAGATTGAATCAAGCAGGCCGATAAACGCATCGACGTCTTTGTTCTCACAGTTCATGTGGAACATCACACCATTAATCTCATCGAAAATTTCTGGTTTGATGTGGTCAGCTTGCACGCCCAAACGCGAGAATTGACGTGCTGGATTCGCCAAGTCTTGCCCTGCGTAGCTCACGCCCGGATTTAAACGTAAACCCAGTGAAGCTTTACCTTCAACAATATGACGGTAAGCAGCAAGTTGGCTTTGAGAGTTGAAGATCATCTTGTCGCAGATGTCAGCAACCTCTCTCACGTCATCTTCACTGTAGCCCACACTGTAAGCATGAGTTTCACCGCCAAAAGTTTCGTGACCTAATTTCACTTCATAAGGGCCAGAACTAGTAGTACCGTCTAGGTACGGTTTGATGATGTCAAACACGCCCCAAGTCGAGAAGCACTTAAGCGCAAGTACCAATTTCACACCTGAAATCTCTTTCAGTTGCTTGGCTTTTTCTAAGTTCGCAATCAACTTGTCTTCGTTGATCATGAAATATGGGGTTTTTAGTTCTTCTTTCTTAAACGTCATTTTTGTAAACACTCAAGCAGCATCTATAGATGGAAAGGTAAATTAACAATTTTGGTGTGATTTATTTTGATTTTGTCCTGTCCGAGCGCAGTGAGTTACAAAATCAAAATAAATGATACCAAAGCTTCAAGGCTATCATCATCGAAAAGGGAACAATCCATGTCCCCTTTAATTAGCAATCAAAACAAGAAATCAGTTCTTATTTTTTCAGCTCATGAATCACTGGAAGACCTTGGCCTGCTTCAAGCTCTTGAACATGCCAATCTAGACCAATTTCCGGCATAGTTGCTAGGAACGGATCTGGATTTAGCTGTTCCATGTTGAACACGCCTTTATCAGCCCATTCGCCACGGAAGAACTGAAGTGCAGCGGTAATCGCTGGAACACCAGTTGTGTAAGAGATCGCTTGGTGCTCTACGTCTTCGTAAGCCACTTCGTGGTCTGCGTTATTGTAGATGAATACGCTACGCTCTTTACCATCTTTCTTACCTTGAACCCAAGTACCGATACACGTTAAACCAGTGTAACCCGGAGCTAAAGATGTTGGATCCGGTAGTAGTGCTTTAAGAACATGCAGAGGCTGAACCACAGTACCATCGTGCAGTGTTAGCGGATCTGGGCTAAGAAGACCGATATCACGCATGCAGTTGAAGTAGTTCAAGTATGCATCACCAAAGCCCATCCAAAATTCGATACGCTTAGCTGGGATGAACTCTTTCATTGAACGAACTTCATCGTGCGCCATTGAGTAAACTTTGTGAGAACCACAGTTCGGGAATTCAAACTCAAGCATACGAGAGTGACAAGGTACTTGTTTCCACTCTTCATTTTCCCAGTAGAAAGAATCGCCTTGGATCTCAAGCATGTTGGTTTCTGGGTCAAAGTTTGTCGCAAACTTCTTGCCGTGGTCACCAGCATTCACATCCATTACATCAATTGAGTCAATCTCATCGAACAAGTGCTTAACCGCGTATGCAGCAAAGATTGATACCACACCTGGATCGAAACCAGCACCAAGAATACCTGTGATGCCTGCTTCAGCGAACTTCTCACGGTAGCCCCACTGCCAATCGTAAGCTTGTGGTACTTGTTGGCCTTCAGAACATAGGTCAACCGCTACCGATGTATCTAAATAAGAAACTTTAGATTGGTAACATGCTTCCATGATTGCCATGTTTACCCAAGGAGGACCAGCGTTGATCACTAGATCCGGCTGAACTTCTTTAATCAAAGCAACAAGCGCATCAACATCATCAGCGTCTACTGAACGTGCTTCTAGTTTCTTAGTTGAATCTTTAAGGTTGTTTTTGCCCTTGATAGATTCGATGATTTTTTCACACTTCGCGATTGTGCGAGAAGCGATTGTGATATCACCCAGTACTTCGTTATTTTGTGCTGCTTTGTGTGCAACAACCCAACCAACGCCGCCTGCACCAATTTGTAGAATAGCCATAGTATTAATTACCCTTGTTGTTCTGCTAGCTCAGTGGCTAGAGTTTGAATTTTGTTAATTAGAGATTTGAAATCTGATGTCTTTAGGCACGGATTCAAGATAGTGAATTTAAGCGCACTCTTACCATCCACGACCGTTTCACCGAGTACTGCAACACCACGAGTCAGCGCTTCCAGTCTTAGCGTTTGATTCAATTTGTCTAAATCTAGCTCGCCGTTTGCTGACGGCTTAGATCGGAACAGCACTGTTGATAGTGACGGCTCTGCGAGTAGCTCTAAGTCAGCTTGGTTTTGAATCAGGTCTGCCACTTCTAGCGTTTGCTCAAGAAGATGGTCGTACATATCACCCAACTGCTTTGGTCCAACGCTTTGCATCGTCATGAAGACTTTCAATGCATCGAAACGCTTGGTGGTCGCAATAGACTTATCGACTAGATTTGGCAGTTCATCGTGTTCGCGGTTTAGGTAATCTGCGTGATGTAGAAGGTACTTAAAGTTCGCTTTGTCTTTCAACAATACCGCGCCGCAGCTGATTGTTTGATAGAACAATTTGTGGAAATCGACACTCACAGAGTCCGCTTTTTCGATGCCTTGTAAGCGAGCCTTGTGGCTACTCAAGATAAGCGCGCCACCGTAAGCACTGTCGACATGGAACCAAAGGCCTTGTTGGCTTGCGAGGTCTGCAATCGCATCAAGGTCGTCGATAGCACCGTGATCGGTTGTACCCGCCGTACCGACAACAGCAAAAGGAATCAACCCTTGTGCTTTAAGCGCTTTCACTTCTGCATCTAACAAATCAGGCTTGATAGTGCCGTTTGCATTGGTATCAACACAGCACACTGCCGCTTCGCCTAGCCCTAGTAGAGAGGCTGACTTTTGAACCGTGAAGTGAGATTTCTTTGAACATAAGATACGCAGTTTGCTCGCGTATTCTGGTAAGCCAAGCTTTTGGATAGAATGACCATTGTGCTTATCCGCAACCCAGTCTCTCGCAAGCAATAAACCCATTAGGTTACTTTGCGTGCCTCCGCTAGTGAAAACACCGTCAGCTTGTGCGCCAAGTTGGTATTTGTCACACATCCAATCCACAACGCGCTGCTCAACATAAGTCGCAGCCGATGCTTGGTCCCATGAATCCATTGATTGATTCAACGCCGCGATAATCGATTCCGCTGCTACCGAAGCCATAAGAGGAGGAGTGTGAAGGTGTGCAATGCAATCTGGGTGTTGCACGAAGATGGAGTTTGCAGCGACAAGGTCTGCAGTACTATCTACAACATCAACCAAAGCGTGTTGATTGTTATCAAGGTCGACAGCATTGATAGCTGCTTCTAGCACTTTTGGATCTAAACCCGAATAAGGGGTTTCAACCTGTTCAAAAACCGCTTTCATCGCTTGAGTGGTTTGGTTCATCACGTTAGCAAATTCGTCGCTACCGCCTAAACCTGTATGGATGAAATGCTTGTTCCATTCTTGGTTTGCTTGTTCGCTTGAAGCTGGGTCTTGTTGTAAGCCACCACCAGCTGCGATGATCGCTTCTTCCATTACGCGGAGTGCAAAGTCAATCTGCTCAAAAGAGATAATCATTGGCGGAAGGAAACGAATTACCGAGCCATCACGACCACCCTTTTCAACCATCAAGCCACGCTCTAACGCTGCTCGTTGAATCGCTAGGGTTAGTTCGCCGTCTGATTGTGGTTCGCCAAACTTGTTAAGCTCACCATTTGGTTGTTTGATCTCAGCACCGAGCATCAGGCCTTTACCACGAACTTCAGCAATACAGCTAACGCGTGATTGAATCTTCTCAAGCCCGTGACGTAAATATTGGCCTGCGATGTTCGCGTGCTCAACTAAGCCATCTCGTTCGATGATCTCCAACGCCTTAGCGCCAGAGACCATTGCTAATTGGTTACCACGGAATGTACCGGTGTGCTCACCCGCTTTCCATGTATCAATGCTCTTATCGAACACAAGCAGCGACATAGGCAGTCCGCCACCAATCGCTTTAGATAAACATAAGATATCTGGATTAACACCAGACTCTTCAAACGCAAATCGATGGCCAGTTTTGCCCACACCACACTGAATCTCATCAAAAATCAGTAGGATGCCGTGCTCATCACAGATGCGACGTAGGCCTTGTAACCAAGATGCTGGAGCAGGAATCACACCGCCCTCACCTTGCACAGGCTCAACGATCATCGCCGCCGGTTTCATGATGCCAGACTCGTCATCATTCAACATACGTTCGATGTAACGAATGCTCGCGTTAGCACCCGCTTCACCACCAATACCAAACGGGCAGCGTAGGTTGTATGGGAAAGGCATGAAGTGCACATCAGACATCAAGCCGCTACGACGCTCTTTAGTGCCGAGGTTACCCATCATACCCATGGTGCCGTTCGTCATACCATGGTAAGCACCACGGAAAGCAAACATGGTGTTGCGACCTGTGGTTTGCTTGGCGAGCTTGATCGCCGCTTCCACAGCGTCAGCGCCAGATGGGCCACAGAATTGAAGAACCGAGTTATTTGAAAAGTCTTGAGGAAGAAAAGCTTTAACTCGCTTGATAAACGTCTCTTTTGCTTGAGTCGTGATATCAAGTGTTTGGTATGGCAAACCAGAATCGAGTTGGTCTTTAAGTGCTTGGTTAATCTCAGGGTGGTTGTAACCCAGAGAAAGTGTACCTGCACCGGCTAAGCAATCGAGAAAGAGTTGGCCACGAGTATCTTCAACTAAAGCGCCACATGCTCGTTTAATAGCAATAGGCAGGCGTCTTGGGTAAGAGCGAACATCCGACTCATGCTGTTCTTGCTCTAGCAAAATAGCGTCAGGTGTTAGGTCGTACGTTCCCTCTAAGATAGGAACCATAGTTGAAAATGAATTTGCGATAGTATTGATATCGACTTCAAAGGCGGTAGTCATAAAAGTCCCCTTGAATGTGTTCATACTCACCTCCATCAGACGCAATTACCCACCAACTCTCGTTAAATTTGGAGAGAGTTCATAGTGAAGTACACGTATTGTCTAGAAATGAGATATAGCTGTACGCTCGCATAAGTCAAATGACGAATACGAAATTAAGCCGTCTTAAGACAGCGATAAATTGTTAGCGTGAGCTCAAGGTTCAGTAATGCTACTGTTTTGAAGAATTGGACATTTTTGCAGGATCGGGCAGCTATGAGGAGCTGGTCCCTTTGGAAATGCAGAGCTGATTAGCAATGTTGTAATTAGTGTGTTCAATGTTGGGTTTCCCATTAACATGACGAACTGCGCCATAAGTATCCCGTCTATCAGCTAAAGGACTAGCCAATACCTACCCTACGTAATGTCCCAATCAGCAAGAATGGTCACTACGCGTATCCCCCAGAAGCAATCGTTGCTCTTCTTGAACATTTTCATTCCGAGATTGCGCGGGAAAGTAACATAAAGTGAAATGAACGATCAATAGTTTTTAGTAATAGCTTGATAAATAGCAGCGGTGGCTAAGTAATTGCTGTAAATATCGTCACACTATCGTTTGGGAAAGAGATCCCCGGTTCATTCGTTCCTCACACCCGAGGATGACGACGTGGGTGTACAGGCGGTGTTAGTGATGGCTTTGAGGCTGTGGCGCCTTTCCGTCATTCCTTAGCCTGAAGAATGAGTTCATTGGGAGTCCCTTACAACATGTCGATGTATTGTTTTATTCAGAAACTATCTGATGCAATAGATTAAACTGAAGTTAATCAGCAAACGGCAAGAGCTCCCCGGTTCGCTCGTTCCTCACGCCCGAGGATGACGACGTGGATTTATAAACGTTACTAGAGAGACTTTGAGGTCATACCGTCTTTCCGTCATTCCCTAGCACGAGGAACGAGTTCATAGGGAATCTCGCTTTTAAAAACTAACTTGATTGCAAAATTTGAAACAGAGATAGAAATGAATGTTGAGTGCGGATTCGAACAAGAAGAGTTCTTAAACGTAAAAGCTAAACGTCAGAAACCAAAAAGCCCGAACATTTCTGTTCGGGCTTCTTAATTTGGAGCGATACATCGG
>NZ_JBFRSD010000002.1:348702-348933 GCF_041473395.1 Vibrio sp. 10N.222.55.C6 | reverse complement strand
ACTGAGCTAGTATCGCATTTGCTTTATCGAGATAAAGACTTTAATAGATGGTGCCCCGGGCCGGACTTGAACCGGCACAGCGCGAACGCCGAGGGATTTTAAATCCCTTGTGTCTACCAATTCCACCACCAGGGCACGCAATTCTTTATTGCGATGCCGATTACTGAAAAGTAAAACACCATCTTAATGCTGACGCCAATCAACATTACAAAATTTGGAGCGATACATCGG
>NZ_JBFRSD010000002.1:242053-347926 GCF_041473395.1 Vibrio sp. 10N.222.55.C6 | reverse complement strand
CTAGTATCGCATTTTCATTCAAATTCTTTCTAGAAGAAAGAGAGAATGGAGGCGCCTCCCGGAGTCGAACCGAGGTCCACGGATTTGCAATCCGCTGCATAGCCACTCTGCCAAGGCGCCTTAGTAACTCCAATCGAATCGCTCATTGCCATCCTCTTGGGTACGGGATGCATTCTACGGATTCAGACGATTGAGTCAATATTATTTTTGTATTTTTAATTCGTTTGAATAGATTTCATACGAAACAGGCCAAATAGCTGACTTTATGTTCAAAACACACTGTGAGCGGGTTATTCAAAGGAGATCTATATCACATTAGATATCCACTATTGATAACTTAACCTTAGGTTAAAGATCAAAAAAGCGAGCCTCAGCTCGCTTCTTCATCAATGATGTTTTTCGTCTAACAAATCGTCTTTGGCAGCCATCAAGTATTGTGCCATTGACCAATAAGTAAGAACGGTGGCGACATACAGTGCAATGTAACCTACCCACACCATCCAGTCGTCGTATCTCCAGATAAGTACCCAAAGAGCGAACATCTGAGAAACCGTTTTGACTTTACCAACCCAAGATACCGCAACACTTGCGCGTTTACCGATTTCAGCCATCCATTCACGAAGCGCTGAAATGATGATCTCACGAGCAATCATGGTCACGGCTGGAATAGTTATCCAAATAGAGTGGTAATGCTCTGTAATCAGGATAAGAGCCGTAGCGACCAACACTTTGTCAGCCACAGGGTCAATGAAGGCACCGAAGCGAGACGTTTGCCCTAACTTACGAGCTAGCATGCCATCTAGCCAATCAGTGAAACCGGCTACCCAAAACACCATCGCAGCAGCGAAAGGAGCCCATTGATAAGGTAGATAGAAAACGACAACGAATACTGGGATCAAAAATAGTCTCAGTAAGGACAAAATGTTAGGTATATTCAAACGCATATTATTGGGCTCTTATTAATTGCGCTTTAATGGTGCGGGATTTTTACTATTGTTTCAATGCTTGATAAATGTTTTCTGCCAAAGAATGACTAATGCCCGGCACTTTGGCTATTTCTTCGACAGTTGCACGCTTAAGTTCTTGTAAGCCACCCATATATTTCAGCAAAGCTTGACGACGTTTAGGTCCTACCCCTTCAATTCCTTCCAAAGCACTGGTTCTGCGCGTTTTACCACGTTTCGCCCTGTGCCCTGCAATCGCATGATTATGGCTCTCATCACGAATGTGCTGGATAAGATGCAGCGCTGGTGCATCGCTAGGTAAATTAAACTCTTCACCTTCAAGGGTTACCAAAGTTTCTAAACCCGGTTTACGCGTCACGCCTTTCGCAATACCCATCATTCTTGGTCTAAACGGCCAATCACCCCAATATTGAGAAATGATCTCATGAGCGCGGTTTAGCTGACCTTTACCACCATCGATAAAGATGATGTCTGGGATCTTGTCGACATCGAGTTGCTTCGAATAACGTCTCTCAAGCGCCTGAGCCATCGCTGCATAATCATCGCCACCTGTAATGCCGGTGATGTTGTAACGACGGTACTCTGGTTTAACCGGGCCTTCTTGATTGAACACCACACACGACGCAATCGTGCTTTCACCCATGGTATGACTGATATCAAAACATTCCATGCGCTTGATAGCATCCATCGACAGCACTTCTTGGAGCTCTTTGAAGCGCTGATTAATCGTCATCTTGTGATTAATCTTGGTGGTAATAGCCGTCAATGCATTGGTATTAGACAATTTAAGGTAACGACCTCGAGTACCTGAAGGGTTGGTATTGAAGTGAATCTTACGACCCGCTACTTCACACAAGGCTTCTTGAATCGGTGTGACATCTTCCATCAAATCGGCATTGAGAATCAAACGGGTTGGGATGGTTCTCGCTTCACTATGCGCAAGATAGTATTGGCTTAAAAAGCTCGAAAAGACCTCTTCTCGCACCGTATTGTTGGGAATTTTAGGGAAATGGCTTCTACTGCCTAAAACCTTGCCTTGGCGAATCATCAAGATATGAATACACGCTACGCCATTCTCTTGAGCAAATCCCAACACGTCCATATCTTCCATTGAATCGTCAGATACGTATTGTTGTTCTTGCACACGTCGAATCGCTTGGATTTGATCACGGAAAGCGGCAGCTTGTTCAAAACGAAGCTCACGGCTTGCCTTGTCCATTTTGTCGATGAGCGTCTCAAGGACTAATTTGTCTTTCCCTTGCAGGAACAGACGAACGTAGTCGATAAGTTCACTGTACTCTTCATCAGAGATGATTGAGCTAACACATGGCGCAGCACAACGACCAATCTGATACATCAAACACGGGCGCGTTCTATTGGCATAAACCGTATCTTCACACTGGCGGGCAGGGAAAATCTTTTGGATTAGGTGTAGCGTCTCACGCACAGCGCCGGAATCAGGGTAAGGACCAAAGTATTCGCCCTTTTTCGTCTTAGCACCACGGTGCATCGACAAACGAGGATGCTTGTGACCGCTAATAAAAATATAAGGGTACGACTTATCATCACGCAAAAGTACGTTGTATTTAGGCAAGTACTGCTTGATGTAGTTGTGCTCAAGAATGAGCGCTTCTGTTTCCGTGTGCGTTACAGTGACATCGATATTGTCAATATTACTAACTAGAGCGCGTGTTTTTTCACTGTCGACTTTTTTACGGAAATAACTGGAAAGGCGTTTTTTGAGGTTCTTAGCTTTACCGACGTAAATAACGGCAGCCTCGGCGTTATACATTCGATAAACGCCGGGCTGCTCTGTTACTGTCTTGAGGAATGAGACTGAGTCAAACAAGTTGGTCACTATACGATCTCAGTGTTAAAGGGTCTCAGTGTCTAACATTCCATGTCTAATCGCTAAATGCGTCAGCTCTACATCGCCACTGATATCCAGCTTACTGAACAAGCGGTAGCGGTAACTGTTGACTGTTTTAGGACTTAGATTGAGTTGTTCTGAAATATCCGTCACTTTCTGACCTTTGGTAATCATCATCATGATTTGAAGTTCACGTTCAGATAAGTCTGCGAATGGATTTTCAGACGCAGGCGAGAATTGGCTCAAAGCCATCTGCTGCGCAATTTCTGGTGAAATGTATCGTTGGCCACTATTAACCACTCGAATTGCATTTACCATTTCATCCGGACCTGCCCCTTTAGTAAGGTAACCAGCAGCTCCAGCTTGCATCACTTTAGTTGGAAACGGATTTTCCGTATGAACAGTTAAAACGATGATTTTAACATCAGGGTTGAAACGCAAGATCTTCTTGGTTGCTTCTAAGCCACCAATACCAGGCATATTCATATCCATCAAAATAACGTCAGTATTGTTAGTACGACACCATTTTGCAGCATCTTCACCGCTTTCAGCTTCCCCTGCTACGTTCATTCCACGGACGTCTTCAATAATACGTCGTATCCCTGTGCGAACCAGCTCGTGATCATCTACAAGGAAAACATTTATCAAACTTGTATCTCCACACTATTAATTGGCTCTGCAACCACTGTGTCATTTCATCTGTTTAAAACAATTGAACAAAGGAACAGTGGATGCAGCATTGAGTACATCTTAACTTAATTACTAAAAAAAAGCTCTGTTGAATATGTGCTGAAACACGAACTTTAGCAAGTACTTATTAACAAATAAGCTAACTAAAACAACAAGCTTTTTCTAAAAATCAACCAGTTAAAACAACACCCAATAAAATTACATAAGATAAAGATATTTTCAATACCATTGAATAACCATTCGCGACAATTTCACTTATTTGCTTATAGAGTCCCGTTATTTGCCTCTACTAACTAGAATTTAGTTAGTATTTTTACTGCCTTTTGTGCGCAGAGGGTCGCTAGATGGTAGTATTCGATTCCCCATTTCAATAGGTTACTACATTGGATATTCAGCAAGGCTTTGTACTCACAAGACAAGCAAGAGATTTTTCAGGGCGCACACAAATCGACTTGTGGTTAAGCACCCCTCAAGGCCCTACTCTGCTGACGATTCAAAATGAAAAACCGGTATTTTTTGTCGCTCAATCTGACGTTGAGGCATGTCAGGCAATCGCAGCGAAAGAGTCGATCGATTGCCAATTTAAGCCTCTAGAATTAGCCACATTCGAGCAAACACCTCTCGCCGCGTGTTACACCTCACTGTCGAGAAGCAGCTTTGGTTTAGCGCAAGCCTTTCACAACGAAGAAATCCAAACCTTTGAAAGCGATATTCGACTCGCCGATCGATTCTTGATGGAACGTTTTATCAAGGGAAGTATTGAGTTCACCGGATCTGCTGTGCAAAAAAATCAGCATCGTCGAGTCTCAAACGCAAAATGCCGAGCAGGTGATTACTTACCTAACTTGTCAGTAGTGTCACTTGATATTGAATGCTCAGAAAAAGGCGTGCTTTATTCCATTGGCTTAGACAGCCCGATGGACAGCCGAGTCATCATGGTCGGCGAACCACAAGAAGCAGACACCAACATCCAATGGGTTGTCAACGAAAAAGTGCTGCTTGAAGCGATGATAGCTTGGTTCTCGGAGTTTGATCCTGACATCATCATTGGTTGGAATGTTATCGACTTCGATTTTAGGCTGCTGCACAAACGTTCAGAATGGAACGAAGTGAAGCTCAACATCGGCAGAGACAACCAACCGAGCTTTTTCCGCAGTTCTGCTCAAAATCAGCAAGGTTTTATCACGATTCCGGGGCGCGTTGTCTTGGATGGTATTGATATGCTCAAGACAGCGACCTACCACTTCCGTTCTTGGTCTCTTGAGTCGGTATCGCAAGAGCTGCTTGGGGAAGGCAAAGACATCCATAACGTTCATGACCGTATGGATGAGATAAACCGAATGTTTAAGTTCGATAAACCCTCACTCGCTAAGTACAACCTTCAAGACTGCGTACTGGTAAACAGCATCTTCGAGCACACTCACCTACTCGACTTCGCGATTGAGCGCTCTCGATTAACCGGTGTTGAGCTGGATCGCGTTGGTGGCTCTGTTGCGGCCTTTACTAACTTATATCTGCCTCAAATCCACAGAGCGGGTTATGTCGCACCGAACTTAGAGCCAGAGAATTGGATTGCGAGCCCCGGCGGTTATGTGATGGATTCAATTCCCAATCTGTACGACTCGGTTTTGGTACTCGATTTTAAGAGCCTGTATCCATCGATCATTCGCTCGTTTCTGATTGACCCTATGGGACTAATTGAAGGGTTGAAGCTTGAACTAGGCCCAGCAGAAAACCAAGCCGTTGATGGCTTTCGAGGTGGGCAATTCCACCGCTCTAAACACTTCTTGCCCGAGATGATCGAAAACCTTTGGGCTGCACGTGATGTGGCGAAGAAGAACAACGAGAAAGCGTTCTCTCAGGCGATTAAGATCATCATGAACTCATTCTATGGTGTGTTAGGTTCGTCTGGTTGTCGTTTCTTCGATACCCGGTTAGCGTCTTCAATTACCATGCGTGGACATGAGATCATGAAGCAAACCAAGGTTCTGATCGAAGACAAAGGCTATCAAGTGATTTACGGCGATACCGATTCAACCTTCGTGTCTCTGAACGGCAGTTATGATCAGCAAAAAGCAGACGAGATCGGGAACACACTGGTCGCTTACATCAACGATTGGTGGACGAATCACTTAAAAGAGACCCACAACCTAACCTCAATACTCGAATTGGAATACGAGACTCACTATCGCAAGTTTCTAATGCCGACCATTAGAGGTTCAGAAACCGGCTCGAAGAAACGTTATGCCGGATTAATCACTCAAGGCGATAAAGAAAAGATCATATTTAAAGGGCTTGAGAGTGCACGCACCGATTGGACACCTCTCGCACAGCAATTCCAACAAACCTTGTATGAGATGGTGTTTCACGATCAAGATCCAACCGACTACGTCAGACAGTTTGTTGATGAAACCTCTGCTGGCAAACATGATGATTTATTGGTGTATCAAAAGCGCTTACGCCGCAAATTACATGAATACCAAAAGAACATTCCGCCGCAGGTTCGCGCAGCTCGTATGGCCGATGAGATCAATGCTCAGTTAGGGCGCCCTCTTCAATACCAAAATAAAGGACGCATTGAGTATTTGATTACTCTGAGTGGCCCTGAGCCCAAGGAGTATTTAAAGAGTGGTATCGATTATCAGCACTATATCGACAAGCAGATTAAACCGGTCGCAGAGGCAATACTGCCCTTCATCGGTTTAGACTTTGAAAGAGTTAGTGGGCAGCAGTTGGGTTTGTTCTAGCACTATATTCAATATGCTCTTAAAACGAAAAAAGCAGAGATATGTTCTTCAGCACACTCTGCTTTTTAGTATCAATGGATCGGTTATAAATCTCTATCCGATTCTGAACTCGGTTTTCTGATACTGCTTAATCAACCACTCACCAAAGCCATCAAGAATACCGATCACCGAACGTTTAGGGATTGGTCGACCAGAAAGTAAAATGCCCAACCTTTGGATTTCGACTTCTCGATCTGGGTGATACTTCAAGAACTGTTGGCCACATTCAACAGGATCATCGTACCAATATTTATCGCGGTACATCACCAGTGAGTAACTCGCCCGTAGAAGCTTCTTGGCAATAATCACCTGCACAGCGACTTGTTGTTCTGGCGTTGTCGCTCGTGCGATCTTGTTGCGATACACCGCCAACCAGTTTTCCGCATCCATATTCCAGTGCTTAGCGATTTCCCAACTTGTTTCAAAATCACCATAGCAGTCTGATAAGTCTTCACCATGCACACACACGGCTAAATGCTTGAGCATAAAACCCCAAGTGAAGATATTGTCGAAATCGACTATCTCACTCACTAAGGTAGTTTTTATCGCCACTTGAGTTACCTGCGGGAAGCTCTTTTGGAAACGCCATTTGATGGTGTTCAACAAAGTGGTTCGTTGGTCAGGAAACGGTCGATGGGTCACCACAACCACATCTAGATTGGAGCGACCGAAGACGGCTTGCTTACGAGCCACACTGCCATAAATATAAATACTGTGCAGATTAGATCCTAACCCACCTTTTAGAAAGGTAATCAGATCGTTAACCACAGGTTGAAATTCAGGTTGAAAAGGCTGTGTTGGGTCAATAACGGGTAGCTGCATAGGTCGTTTCGGTAAATAAAATAATGATTTAACTATAACTCTATGATCGCCTAGGTGACTTTATGATTCAAGCTATTCCTATTTATAGCATCTCCGAGATATAATCAGCGGATAGACCCACTAAGGACAAACACAAAATGCCTAGAGCAAGTGAAATTAAAAAAGGTTTTGCTATCACAGTAGAAAGCAAAACAGTGATCGTTAAAGATATCGAAGTAACAACACCAGGCGGCCGTGGCGGCCAAAAGATTTACCGCTTCCGTGGTAACGATGTAGCAACTGGCGTTAAAACTGAAGTTCGCCACAAGGCTGACGAAATTGTTGAAACTATTGACGTAACTAAGCGTGCAGTAATGTTCTCTTACGTTGATGGCAACGAGTACATCTTCATGGACAACGAAGATTACACACAATTCATCTTCAACGGTGAGACTATCGAAGACGAACTACTGTTCATCAACGAAGAAACTCAAGGCATGTACGCGATCCTTATCGACGGCAACGCTGCAACGCTTGAGCTACCAACATCTGTTGAACTAGTTATCGAAGAGACTGATCCTTCAATCAAAGGTGCATCAGCGTCTGCTCGTACTAAGCCTGCTCGTCTTTCTACAGGTCTTACTATTCAAGTACCTGAATACATCGCGACTGGCGACAAAGTAGTAGTAAACACTGCTGAACGTAAATACATGAACCGCGCAAGCTAAGACACTTATTATGACCGAAGCTAACGACCTAATGTCTTATGACGACGCAATTGACACTGCATACGACATCTTCCTAGAGATGGCACCTGACAACCTAGAGCCTGCAGACGTGATTCTTTTCACTGCTCAGTTTGAAGATCGTGGCGCAGCAGAGCTTGTTGAAACTGGCGATGATTGGGTTGAACATGTTGGCTTTGAAGTCGACAAAGAGATCTACGCTGAAGTGCGCATTGGTCTTGTGAATGAAGCTGATGACGTTCTAGACGACGTATTTGCTCGCATGTTAATCAGCCGTGATCCAGAACATAAGTTCTGTCACATGCTGTGGAAACGCGACTAATACCGCTGTTGACGCTCATCTGCATGAGTAAACAAGTATTCATGTAAGCGAGTTAAAAGTTAGCCGAGCCCATTGCTCGGCTATTTTTATCACGCTATTTTCCATCGTGATTCATCACTTTCATCATCAACGTTAGATTCACTGATTATGACCAAAGCAAAAACAGACACACAATCAAAAGGCTATGCCTGCATTGGCCTAGTTAACCCAAAGACGCCAGAAAACGTAGGCTCAGTGATGCGAGCAGCTGGCTGCTACGGCGCCAACTCTGTGTTTTACACTGGCACACGCTACGACCATGCGCGAAAATTCCATACCGATACCAAAGAAAAGCACTTAGCCCTGCCTTTGATTGGTGTTGAAGAGCTGAAAGATATTATTCCAGTAGGCTGCGTGCCGGTTGCTGTTGATCTGATTGAAGGTGCTAAGCCTCTACCTGATTACAAGCACCCACCACGTGCGTTTTACATTTTTGGCCCAGAAGATGGCACGCTAAAGAAAGAAATCACAGATTTCTGTCGTGAGACGATTTACGTTCCGACCAACGGCTGTATGAATCTAGCGGCATCAGTGAATGTTGTGCTTTACGACCGACTGGCGAAAGGCGATAACTTTTCGAATCATAAGTAAAAGAAACGAGATACGAGATACGAGATACGAGCAGATTATAGATGCGCCTACACGAGATAAGAGATGCGAAAAGCTCGCTTACTGTCACTTATGGCAGCATGTTTTCGATACTCGGTTACTCGCATCCCGCATCTGCTATTTCTCCAGACGTAAAAAAACCTGCTCAATGAGCAGGTTTTTTAGTATTCAGTGCTTTCAGCTAATGAAGCTTTACGCGTAAGAAATTACGTAATTACTGACGTGTTCTTGGCTTAGCTGGTTTAGCCGGACGACCGTTGTTCTGTTTAGGCTTACTTTTGTTAGCCTGAGGTTTGCCTTTGTTTGCAGCTGGAGCGCTACGACCTGAATCAGGTGTTGTAGTACCGCGAGTTGCAGGCTTCTTACGCTTAGTTTGGTTGCTACGGCCTTTTGGTGCGTTTGCACGCTCTTCGTGACGTTTAACAGCACGACGAATTTTTTGGCTACGAGAACGCTCACGCTTACGAGAAGTGTTTGAAGGATCAAGATCCAACAGTGTCTCTTTCTCAGGCTTAAGCTCAACAAGCTCACGCAGGTAGTTAACTTCTTGAAGATCTAGCTCTTTCCAACCGCCACGAGGCAGTTTCTTATCAAGGTAGATATCACCGTAACGTACACGTTTCAGGCGGCTTACTGTCGTTTCTTGAGATTCCCAAAGACGACGAACTTCACGGTTACGACCTTCGTTAATCGCTACGTAGAAAGTATGGTTCATACCTTCACCACCAGCGTAAACAACATCTTCAAAACGAGCCATGCCGTCTTCTAGTTGTACACCACGAGTAACGTTTTTAACTTTTTGCTCAGTCACTTCACCGAATACACGTACTAGGTACTCGCGCTCAACCTGACGGCTTGGGTGCATTAGACGGTTTGCAAGCTCACCATCAGTAGTGAAAAGCAAAAGGCCTGATGTGTTTGCATCAAGACGACCAACTGAAATCCAACGAGAACCACGGATCTTAGGTAGACGATCGAAAACAGTACGGCGGCCTTCAGGGTCGTGACGAGTACAAAGCTCACCTTCAGGTTTGTAGTAAGCAAGTACACGGCAAACCACTTCTTCAGAAGCCTTGCCTGAAACAGTATGGCCATCGATACGGATCACTGAGTTCTCGTCTTCAAGACGCTCGCCCAGTTTCGCAACTTGACCGTTAACACTTACACGACCAGATTTGATTAAACCTTCTAGTTCACGACGAGAACCGTGACCAGCTCGCGCTAAAACCTTCTGTAATTTTTCGCTCATTTACTCTTTTCTACCTAATTGTCGTCTTCACAGACGTCGAATGAATTTTTCGCGACCAAATCGCGGTCGCGTATTATCGCAAATAACCTGCCAAAAAGCACTTGTTATTTACTGTGGCAGGTTTGCTGTATCGTTACAGACTGTTAATCAGTAAAGCGATTATTCAAACGGCGCAGGATCGCCAGCACCACGACGTAGAACCACGGCATCATCGTCACTGAAGTCAATAACGGTCGTCGGTTGCTCACCTAAGTAACCGCCATTCAAAATCACATCAACCGCATGCTCTAGGCTGTCACGAATTTCTTCTGGATCCGACTCTGTAGTCTCGTTACCCGGAAGAATCAGAGACGTCGACATCAGTGGTTCGCCCATCGCTTCCAACAGGTCGAGTGCAATCTTGTTGTCTGGGACACGAATACCAATCGTTTTACGCTTGGCGTTCATCAAACGCTTTGGCACTTCTTTAGTTGCTTTAAAGATAAACGTGTAAGCACCTGGCGTGTGTGCTTTCAGCAGACGGAAAGCCACGTTATCAACGCGTGCATACAGTGATAACTCAGAAAGATCACGACATAACAAGGTGAAATTGTGCTTGTCATCGATGCGACGAATTTTACAGATACGTTCAAGTGCTTGTTTGTTTTCAAGCTGACAGCCCAGCGCATAACCGGAATCTGTTGGATAAACCACAACGCCGCCATTGCGAATAATCGCAACCGCTTGAGTAATTAAGCGTGCTTGTGGGTTATCTGGGTGTACATAAAAAAACTGGCTCATTGTTGATCCTCGTTATCGAATCTCTCGACTCTATCATCAGAAGGAGCTGGCTCACCTAAAGACTATTCAGATGGTGAAACCGTTTGAAACTCCCAATCTTTCCATACTTCTTCGACCCCAGAAGGTAGCCAGAGATTGCGTCCAAGTTCCATCCACGGAGATGGGTAATGGAAATCACTGCCTTGGGAGGCTAATAGTTTGTATTGTATAGCATAATCCGCGAGTGTGCGTCTTTCTTGTTGCGCTTGCTGAGGTTGAGCTACTTCCATCGCATCCCCTTTCGCTTCAACAAATGCCGCTAGCAGGCGCTTAACCCACTTGGCTGTAAGTCCATATCGCCCAGGGTGAGCGAGTACGGCTTGTCCACCAGCAGCATGAATAGCCGTGACAGCATCACTCATTGAACACCAAGTTGGCGGCACATAACCTGGGTTATTACGAGTAAGAAACTTTTTAAACACCTGCTGCATAGTTTTCGCATAGCCATTGTCGACTAGCCATTTAGCAAAGTGAGCGCGAGTGATTGGTGCATCACCCGCAATCAATTTAACTTCTTCTAACACCCCTTCACGAGTCGCTTTCTCAAGACGGTGAGCGATCATCTCAGCACGCCCAATACGGTGTTGCTTCTGTTGTTCAATGAGCGCTTTGAGTTCTGGTGACTCAGGATCAACGTTTAACCCAACAATATGGATATCTTTGTTTTGCCAAACAGTCGAAATCTCAATGCCGTTTATCAACTGAATAGGAAGGTTGTTATCCGCAATGTAGCTGCGTGCTTCAGCAAGCCCATCAGTCGTGTCATGATCTGTAATCGCTAGCGCTTCGATGTTAAAGCCAAGCGCTCGGTCAATTAGCTCAGGTGGAGTAAGTCGGCCATCTGAGGCTGTTGTATGACTATGTAGATCAATTCTCATATATTCTTTTTCATTGTTTTCAATTTTTATCGTTATATTTGTGTCAACACACTTGACCCGCAAGCAGAAAACTAGTTAACTAGTACACAAATACGAAGTATCACATTTGATAGGTTCACCATGTTACAAGAATTTAACCAAAACCATAAAGATAAAGTTTTAGAACTTTCTTCAGTAGAAGCAAGTTCAGAGCTTAATTGGTGGCGCACTTGGACAAGTTCTTGGTGGGCTAACGTGTACTTCTAGTTAAACAGTTTGTTTATAAAAAAGTTATCACTAAGCCCGCTTTAATAGCGGGCTTTTTAATTTGTCGAACATCTCACATTCAACTGACTAACAAATCATCGAATTGACCATATTCTAGATTGGGTGAAAGGTATCTTTATGCGACTATGTACGGCAGGAAATTTAAAGAATCATAAAGGAGGTCTTGTGAACAAGGCCATTGAAATCAAAAAGCTGGGAACCATTGAGGTCATCAATTCCTCAGTTCCTTACTCGCAAGATCCAACCAGCGTTTTTCATACTTTGTGTGAAAACAAAACTGATAGTCTTTTGTTGGAATCTGCCGAGATTGAATCTAAACAGAACCTGACAAGCCTACTCCTTATCGACTCTGCTGTTCGCATCGTATGTCGCGGACATGAAGTAACCTTTCAAGCATTGACTGAAAACGGTCAAGCGCTTATCGAACATCTCACTCAAAACGTGAAAGCAGAAATTAAATCTGACCTTACTGATAACGTTTTGACGCTGACTTTTATCGAACCAAGCAACGAATTAGACGAAGACTCACGTTTAAGAGAAGCCTCTTCATTCGATGCACTGCGTTTGGTTCAGCACAGCTTTGAGCAAGACGCGGATAACAAACACGCATTATTCATGGCGGGCTTATTCGCTTACGACATCGTGGCAAACTTTGAGCCACTAGGTGATGCTGAAGCAACCAACAATTGTCCTGACTTTGTATTCTACGTAGCTGAAACACTATTGCGTTTCGATCACCAAGAGAACGAAGGCCTACTTCACGCGAGCTTATTTGCTCAAGATGACAACATCAAAGCGCAATTAACTGACCGTCTAGCCGACATTCAAACTCAGTGTCAGTCCCTGAAAGCCATCACTGAAGTAACGCCGTTAGACAACGTTGAAGCTGTACCTAGCGTTTCAGATGAAGACTTCTGCCAAACGGTTCGTGATTTAAAAGAGTACGTAGTTAAAGGCGATGTATTCCAAGTGGTACCTTCACGCCGCTTCACTCTACCTTGCCCTGCCCCACTGGCGGCTTATAAAGAACTCAAACAAAGCAACCCAAGCCCTTACATGTTCTACATGCAAGACGAGCTGTTTACTCTGTTCGGTGCATCTCCAGAAAGCGCGCTGAAATACGAGACAGAAACCAACCAAATCGAGATCTACCCGATTGCTGGTACTCGTCGTCGTGGTAAGCGCCCTGACGGTCAAATCGATTTCGACCTAGACAGCCGTATCGAGCTTGAACTGCGTACCGACAAGAAAGAAAACGCCGAGCACATGATGCTAGTTGACCTAGCGCGTAACGATGTGGCACGTATTGCCGAAGCTGGCACTCGCCACGTAGCAGACTTACTGAAAGTAGACCGCTACAGCCATGTAATGCACTTGGTTTCTCGTGTTGTTGGTCAGCTCCGTGAAGACTTAGATGCTCTGCACGCTTACCAAGCTTGTATGAACATGGGCACGCTAACGGGCGCACCAAAAATCCGCGCAATGCAGCTTATTCGAGACGTAGAAAAAACGCGTCGTGGTAGCTACGGTGGTGCAGTCGGTTATCTAACTGGTGAAGGGACTCTAGATACTTGTATCGTAATTCGCTCTGCTTACGTTGAAGATGGCGTGGCACAAGTACAAGCAGGCGCTGGGGTCGTATTTGACTCAGACCCACAAGCAGAAGCCGATGAAACTCGCGGCAAGGCACAAGCGGTTATCTCAGCGATTCAAGCAGCTCATACTAAGAACCTAACAAATAAGAAGGAGTCGTAATCATGGCTGATATTGTATTCATCGATAACTTCGACTCGTTCACTTACAACCTTGTAGACCAATTTCGTTCATTAGGTCACAGCGTAAAAATTTACCGTAACAACATTCCTGCAAAAGTAGTTGAAGCGGCGATCAACGAACTAGACAACCCTGTTGCACTGCTTTCACCAGGCCCTGGCGCTCCAGCAGATGCGGGCTGTATGCCAGAGCTGATTCAGCTTCTAAA
This sequence comes from Vibrio sp. 10N.222.55.C6, assembly GCF_041473395.1. Classification (NCBI taxonomy): domain Bacteria; kingdom Pseudomonadati; phylum Pseudomonadota; class Gammaproteobacteria; order Vibrionales; family Vibrionaceae; genus Vibrio; species Vibrio sp. 10N.222.55.C6. The sequence goes on along the minus strand of NZ_JBFRSD010000002.1, from coordinate 333,904 downwards.
AGGTAAAGTGCCAATGATTGGTATTTGCTTAGGCCACCAAGCGATTGTTGAAGCCTATGGCGGCACCGTTGCAGGCGCTGGCGAAATCATTCATGGTAAGGTGTCGATGATGGAACACCAAAACCATGCGACTTACCAAGGCTTACCTTCGCCATTGGCTATCGCTCGCTACCACTCTTTAGTGGCAACGCATGTATCTGATAGCCTAACGGTGACCGCTGAAGTAGATGATTTGGTGATGTCTGTGGTTCAAGAACAAGACAAGGTGTGTGGATTCCAATTCCACCCTGAATCAATTATGACGACCTACGGTGCAACGCTTCTAGCAAACGCTATCGAATGGGCTCTTGAGAAACCTCTTCGCCTTGAAAAGACTGGAAAATAGGAAACGATCATGGAACAGATTAATAAACTTTACGAACAGCAGTCTCTTACTCAAGAAGAAAGCCAACAGTTATTTGATGTGATCATCAAGGGTGAACTAGACCCAATCTTGATGGCTTCTGCGCTAACTGCACTGAAAATCAAAGGCGAAACGCCCGATGAAATTGCAGGCGCAGCAAAAGCACTACTTGCGAATGCAAACCCGTTCCCGCGCCCTGATTACGATTTCGCAGACATCGTAGGTACAGGTGGCGACGGTCACAACACCATCAATATCTCGACGACTTCTGCATTTGTTGCCGCAGCGTGTGGCTTAAAAGTCGCGAAGCACGGTAACCGCAGCGTATCGAGCAAATCAGGCTCTTCTGACTTACTGGATTCGTTCGGTATCAACCTAGCGATGACAGCTGAAGACACACGTACGGCTGTTGATGAACTTGGCGTAGCATTCCTATTTGCTCCGCAATATCACTTTGGTGTACGTCACGCGATGCCGGTTCGTCAAACAATGAAAACGCGCACTATCTTCAATATTCTTGGCCCACTGATTAACCCTGCTCGCCCTAACATCGAGCTAATGGGTGTTTACAGCAAAGAGCTGGTACGCCCTATCGCAGAAACCATGCTGCAAATGGGCATGAAGCGCGCGGCGGTTGTTCACGGTAGCGGCCTTGATGAAGTAGCGATTCACGGCGAAACCATGGTTGCTGAAATCAAAGATGGCACAATTCACGAATACACAGTGACACCGGCAGACTTTGGTTTGAACACTCACCCTCTTGAAGCAATCAAGGGCGGTGAGCCAGAAGAGAACAAAGCTATCACAACCGATATCCTAACGGGTAAAGGCACTGAAGCCCAAGTTGGCGCAGTAGCCGTGAACGTTGCTCTATTGATGCGTCTATTTGGTCACGAAGATTTAAAAGCCAACGCACAGCAAGCGATTGACGCGATGAACTCTGGCAAAGCGTACGAGCTTGTACAAAAGCTTGCTGCACACGCCTAACGAACGACGAGACAAAGAACATGACACAGACTACCGATAAATTGTCGACCCACGTTTCAGTCAAAGAAGCTGAAATGGCGGAAGTACTAGCAAAAATCGTTCGTGATAAATACCAATGGGTTGAAGCGCGTAAGCAGACTCAACCATTGGACGAGTTTAAAGCGGCGTTAACCGCAACAGACCGCAGCTTTTATGATGCACTGAGCGGCGAGCAAACCGTTTTCATCACTGAATGTAAGAAGGCATCACCGTCAAAAGGTTTAATCCGTGACGAGTTTGATTTGGACTACATTGCATCGGTGTACAACAACCACGCCGACGCGATTTCAGTGCTGACAGACGAGAAATACTTCCAAGGTGACTTCGAGTTTTTACCCAAGGTTCGCAGCATTGCTAAGCAGCCTATCCTGTGTAAAGACTTCATGGTTGATATCTACCAAGTTTACTTAGCTCGTCACTACTCTGCAGATGCTATCTTGTTGATGCTATCGGTATTGGATGACGAAGAGTACCAAGCACTTGCTGAAGTTGCTCACTCGCTCAACATGGGTGTACTAACCGAAGTCAGTAACGAAGAAGAGCTTCACCGCGCAGTCGCTTTAAAAGCAAAAGTGATCGGTATTAATAACCGTAACCTACGTGACCTTTCGACGGATCTGAACCGTACTAAAGAGTTGGCTCCGCTGGTTCGCGAACTGGCTCCAAACGCAGTCGTGATTTCAGAGTCTGGCATCTACACACATCAACAAGTTCGTGACCTTTCAACGTTTGCAGACGGCTTCCTAATCGGCAGCTCTTTAATGGCTGAAAAAAACCTAGAACTCGCAGTGCGCAAAGTAACACTCGGTGAAAACAAGGTGTGTGGTTTAACTCACTCTGATGATGCCGCGAAAGCGTATCAAGCTGGTGCGGTATTCGGTGGTCTGATTTTCGTTGAAGCATCTAAGCGTCATGTGGATATCGAAGCAGCTCGTTTAACCATGAGCGGCGCACCGCTGAACTACGTGGGTGTGTTCCAAAACCACAGCGTAGCAGACGTTGAAAAAACGGTTTCTGAGCTAGGTTTATTTGCGGTGCAACTGCACGGTGATGAGTCTCAAGCATTTGTCGATGAGTTAAAACAGTCACTGCCTGAAAGCGTTGAGATTTGGAAAGCTTACGGTGTGGCTTCTGGTGCTGAAAAAGGCGGTGAGAGCTCGCTGCCAGAATTACTAGAAAGCAACGTGACTCGTCACCTGCTAGATACTAAAGTGGGTTCTCAAACGGGTGGTACTGGCCAAGCGTTCGATTGGAGCCTAATCAACAACCAAAGCGCAATCATGTTGGCAGGTGGTCTAAGCCCAGAAAATGCTAACCAAGCGGCTAAGTTGGGTTGTTTAGGATTAGACCTAAATTCTGGCGTTGAATCCGCTCCAGGTAAAAAAGACGCAGACAAACTGCAACGCGCTTTTACAGCGATTCGTAATTACTAGTCCAAGCTCGGCTCTAGGGATTAGAAAGCAGAAACTAAAAACATATTTGTGAGCTTTGCTTCAGCGAAGCTCAAACAAGATTAAATGACTTGGTGTGAAGACACATCAATAGAATTGAAGGAATAACACAATGGCTAAACTCGATGCCTACTTCGGTGAATACGGTGGTCAATACGTACCGCAGATCCTAGTGCCAGCACTAGACCAACTAGAACAAGCATTTATCGATGCACAAGCCGATCCTGAGTTCCGCAGTGAATTCATGACGCTTCTGCAAGAGTACGCAGGTCGCCCAACGGCACTAACGCTTACGCGTAACCTGACTAAAGGTACAAAAACCAAACTGTACCTAAAGCGTGAAGATCTACTTCACGGCGGTGCTCACAAGACAAACCAAGTACTTGGCCAAGCGCTACTTGCTAAACGTATGGGTAAGCAAGAAATCATCGCTGAAACAGGCGCAGGCCAACACGGCGTTGCAACTGCTCTAGCGTGTGCTCTATTAGGCCTTAAGTGTCGCGTTTACATGGGTGCTAAAGACGTTGAACGTCAAAGCCCGAACGTATTCCGTATGAAGCTAATGGGCGCAGAGGTTATCCCTGTTCATTCTGGCTCTTCAACGCTAAAAGATGCATGTAACGAAGCACTACGTGACTGGTCTGCAACTTATGAAGACGCGCACTACCTATTGGGTACTGCAGCGGGTCCTCACCCATTCCCAACGATTGTTCGTGATTTCCAACGCATGATCGGTGAAGAAACGAAGAACCAAATTCTAGCTCGTGAAGGTCGCCTTCCTGATGCCGTTATCGCTTGTGTAGGTGGTGGTTCTAACGCTATCGGCATGTTCGCTGATTTCATTGAAGAAGAGTCTGTTCGCCTAATCGGTGTAGAGCCTGCTGGTAAAGGTATTGATACCGACCAACACGGCGCACCACTTAAACACGGTAAAACAGGTATTTTCTTCGGTATGAAAGCACCACTGATGCAAGATGAGAACGGCCAAGTAGAAGAGTCTTACTCTGTTTCTGCGGGTCTAGATTTCCCATCAGTTGGTCCTCAACACGCGCACCTAAATGCCATTGGCCGTGCTGAATACGACAACGTGACCGATGACGAAGCGCTAGAAGCGTTCCAATTGATTGCACGTAAAGAAGGTATTATCGCAGCGCTAGAGTCATCTCATGCTTTGGCTCATGCTGTTAAAATGGCTCACGATGACCCAGAGAAAGAACAGCTATTAGTGGTTAATCTATCTGGTCGTGGTGATAAAGACATCTTCTCTGTACACGACATTCTTAAAGAGAAAGGAGCATTATAATGGATCGCTATCAATCACTCTTCACTCGCTTAGCTGAAAAGAATCAGGGCGCATTTGTACCATTCGTAACGGTTGGCGATCCTAACCCTGAGCAGTCTCTTAAGATCATGGAAACACTCGTTGAAGCGGGTGCTGATGCACTTGAACTTGGTATTCCATTCTCAGATCCGCTTGCAGATGGCCCGACAATCCAAGGTGCAAACATTCGTGCGTTAGATTCAAAAGTAACGCCAGATGTGTGTTTTGATCTTATTGGTCAAATTCGTGCTAAATACCCAGATCTGCCAATCGGCCTACTGATGTACGCAAACTTGGTGTACGCACGTGGTATCGAGAACTTCTACGAGCGTTGTGCGAATGCAGGTATCGATTCAGTATTGATTGCTGATGTACCAACCAACGAGAGTGGCGAGTTTGTTGCTGCAGCTAAGAAGTTTGGTATTCACCCAATATTTATTGCTCCACCAACAGCAAGTGATGAGACGCTTCAATCGGTTTCTGAGCTAGGTGGTGGTTACACTTACCTACTTTCTCGTGCTGGCGTAACGGGTGCAGAAACCAAAGCAAACATGCCTGTGACAGCCCTACTTGACCGTTTGAACAAGTTTGATGCGCCACCAGCACTGCTTGGTTTCGGTATCTCTGCTCCTGAGCAAGTAAAAGAAGCCATCGAAGCTGGCGCTGCTGGTGCTATCTCTGGCTCTGCGGTTGTGAAAATCATTGAAAACAACGTTGAACAACCAGAAGCAATGCTTAAAGCACTTGCTGAGTTTGTTACGCCAATGAAAGCGGCAACGCAAAAATAATAAATAGGCTCCCACTAGTGCGATAATTAGCGCTGTGGGAGTTTTTCTCCGAGAACACGTCCAAACCCTCTCAATTGTTAAATTTCTGACAAAAACAACACCTCATACAAACCTGTAGCACACCTATAATACCCCACCAAAACATCACCACCATTTATAAAAATAATGACAAATCAAAAGGCAAACGTTTGCTTTAGTGTGAAAAATCATCAAATGACATTTGATTACTGCTTTTTGGTGTTCTTTCATCTCTGCTCATATTGATAAATGTAAAAGATACGTGTAAAACTTCTCGCGAAATATTAATCCAATGGTACATCGTACATTGGTGAGTAGTTCTGGGATTTTTATATTTAGTAGCACAGAGGTTATGGAAGTGTTAAAAGAAAAGAGTTTACTAAGCAACATCGGCGTTCAAGTCGTTATTGCAATGATCATCGGTACCCTAGTCGGTGCGATGATGGGTGACAGCGCAACTATGTTCGCTCCACTGGGTGCTATCTTCATCAATTTGATCAAGATGCTGGTTATCCCTCTAGTCGCGGTTGCCCTAATTTCAGGTGCTGCTGGTCTAGGCAACAGCTCATCAGCAGGTAAAGTGGGCGTGACCACTCTAGGTTACTTTGCACTAACGTCTGCACTTGCTGTAGCACTAGCGCTAGTAATGGGTGAAATATTCGAACCGGGTCGTGGTATCGATGTTTCTGGCGTTGAAGGCATGTTCTCTTCTGAATACGCTGCGAAAGGTGAACTTCCAACGTTCTGGGCAACCATCACAGGCATGATCCCGACCAACGTTTTCCAATCACTGAATGAAGCAAACATTCTGCAAATTCTAGTTTTCTGCTTATTCTTCGGTATTGCGATTTCTAAACAAGCGAAAGAGAAACGTGACCCTATCATCAATGGCGTAAACGCGATTGTTGACGCTATGGTTTGGATGATCAACAAGGTTATGATCATTGCACCACTAGGCGTATTCGGCCTAATGGCAGAAGCTGTGGGTACATTCGGCTTTGGCGCACTTATGGTTGTGTTCAAACTGTTCGTTGTCTACATCGCTGCGATTCTGATCTTCGGCTTTGTTGCTTACCCGCTAATGATTCAAATCTTCACTAAGACTTCTGCTAAGAAGTTCCTAGTGGCAATGAAGAAGCCTCAAGCGGTTGCACTATCAACAGCCTCTTCAATGGCGACACTGCCAGTAACAATGGAAACGGTAGAGAAAGAACTTGGCGTTCGTAACTCTACGGCTTCATTCGTTCTGCCACTTGGTGCGACGATCAACATGTCTGGTAACGCAATTTACTACGGCCTAGTTGCTATCTTCTTCGCACAGCTGTTCAACATCGACCTGTCTATGGGCGCTTACATTGCTATCATCGTAACGTCGACTCTAGGCGCAGTTGGTCAAGCAGGTGTTCCAGGTCCTTCTTTCCTAGTGGTTGCGGTTCTTCTAGCAGCTGGTATCCCTATTGAAGGTCTACCTCTGTTGTTCGCTCTAGACCGTATCTTCGACATGATCCGTACTGCTCTAAACATCACTGGTGATGCAGCATGTGCAGTCATCGTTGATTCTCTAATCGAAGACGAAGCGAAAGAAGCTGAGCTACAAAAACAGCAAGCGTAATATTAAGCTTCAGTTTGATTGATAAATAAAACCGCCTTCATGAGGCGGTTTTTTTATTAGGTAATGATCGATATTGATTCGGTAAATCTTACCCTTGTCAGGCTAATTGATGAGTCCAAACGCACGAGGCAGAGCCAAACTAATTTCAGGAATAAAAGTAATGGCCAACAGTGTGACGATCAATACGGCACAAAACGGCATGATACTTCTTATAACGTTTTCAATCTTAGAGCCACTGACACTACAACCCACAAATAGCGCCGTACCAACGGGTGGCGTTGCAATGCCAATACATAAGTTGAAGATAATCATCATCGCGAAGTGAATTGGATGCATGCCTAAATGCTCAGCAATCGGCATAAAGATAGGGGTAAAGATCAATACGGCTGGCGTAAGGTCCATAAACATACCCACAATCAGTAGAATCAGGTTCATCAGAATAAAGATGATAATTGGATTGTCTGAAATAGAGAGCATCCAATCACTGATCATGGTTGGTAGACCGGTAAACGCCATTGCCCATGACATAATGGTAGAAGCACCAATCAAGAACAGCATAATGCCAGTAACCTGAACCGTTTCTCTACAAATTATCGGAAAGTGTGCCCATTTGAGGGTTCGGTAACAGAGTGACAGTATAAAAGAGTATAGAACCGCTATACATGCCCCTTCTGTTGCAGTGAATATACCACCAATAATACCGCCAATAACAACAACAATAAGCCCTAAGCTTGGTGTTGCTTGCCAAACAATATTCAGCACATCTTTCGTTGTGAAGCCGTCATTCGCACTTGTTTTGTAGCCCTTCTTTTTAGCGATGAAATAGGCGACGACCATACAACTTAAGCCCATTAGAATACCTGGGACATACCCTGCGATAAACAACGCCGCAACGGATGTTCCACCCGATACCACTGAAAATACGATCAGTGAATTACTCGGCGGTATTAATAAGCCTGCCGGGCAAGATGCAACGTTTACTGCTGTTGCTAAGTTTTTATCATAACCATCTTTTTCTAATTCTGGGCCTAAGGTTTTACCAACCGCAGCTGCTGCTGCAACGGCTGATCCTGAAACGGCGCCAAACATCATATTGGCGAAGATGTTCACGTGAAAAAGTGAGCCCGGGATCCAACCAACCAAGAGCTTTGCAAGGTTGATGAGTCGACTCGCGATGCCACCTACATTCATTATATTCCCCGCGAGGATAAAGAAAGGGATGGCTAATAAACTGAAACTATCAATACCGGTAATGATTTTTTGACCCGCAGTAATACTGGCGACTTCAAACGGTAAGATGAAATACATGATGGTTAAAGATGACATGGCAATTGCAATCGCAATCGGCATGCTTATCGCGATCATGAATAAGAATAGGCCTAGCAGCCAAACACCAATGGACAAATCCATAATATAGAGTCCTTTTAAAACTTATTTTTTGTTGGGTTCACAAAAAAGATCAAACGTATTCATGACCAAATAAATGAGGATAATAACGGCTGAAATCGGCAATATTGAATACACCGTCGACATCGGTAATTGCAGTGCTGGAGAGAGTTGTTGTGTGGTTCTTCCCATTAGGGCGATGCCACCTTGAAGCATTGCTAGAAATACAAATGCGCCAGAAATGATATTGATGAGTACATGTAATGCGATATGTGCTTTACCCTTAAGATAACCATCCAATAACGTTATTGCTAAGTGTCCTTTGATACCGAATAAGTAGCTTGCTCCTAATAAGCCAAGCCATACCATCGCATAACGAGCAAGTTCATCAGTCCAGTTACTTGGATCATTCAAAACATAACGACTAAAGACCTGCCAAGTGACAGTAACGACAAGTAACATTAGTGCAAAAGAAGAGACAAAAAGAATCAGCCTATCAAGTAGGTTTCTGAAAGTTGCTAACATGGTGTGATACCTCAAAAAATTTTGCCTTAGCAAAGCCAAGGCAAAATTATATTTTCACTAAGACTGATTAAAGAGCTTCAATTTTTTCAATGAATGGAGCTAGTTTTGGATCTTTTTTCGCCTCATCAATCATAGGTTTAACAGCTGCACGGAAAGGGGCTTTATCAACTTCAACAAACGTGACACCTTCTTTCATTCCTTTCTCTTTGTTCATGTCATCTGTTGCATCCCAGATTTTGATCTGCTCTTCAAGAGACTCAGCAGCAGCTTCTTTTAAGATCTTTTGCTCTTCTGCCGTTAATGAACCCCATTTGTATTCTGAAATGATGATCACGTCAGGTGTCATCATGTGCTGGTCCATAGAGTAAAATTTGGCAACTTCACTGTGTTTCATTTCAACTAAGCTAGAAATATTATTCTCAGCACCATCAATTACACCTTGTTGCAGAGCCGTGTATACCTCATTGAAAGGTACAGGTGTTGCTTTACCACCAAGTAAGTTAACCATTTCCATCATGGTTGGAGAACCAGGAACTCGAACTTTCATGCCAGCTAGATCTGCTGGTGAGTTGATGGCTTTCTTAGCGTAGAAGCTACGTGTGCCTGAATCATAGAATGTAAGACCGATGAAACCTTTACCTTCGCTTGAAAGCAGCATCTCTTGTGCAGCTTCACTTCGCATGAAGGTTCTCATATGTGGAACGTCACGGAATAAGAAAGGCAGTGCATTAACCTTAAACGTTGGTTCAAAAGATTCGGCTAACCCACCATTGATTTTGGCCATATCAATCGCGCCAGTAACAACTTGCTCCGCTTGGTCACGTTCAGAGCCTAATTGACCGTTTGGAAAGATCTTAATCGTAAGTTCACCATTCGATTTTTCTTTAACTTTATCAGCCATGATCACCATGCCTTGGTGAGCTGCGCTTTCTAATGACATTGCATGCCCTAACGTCAAAGTTTTTGCTTGAGCGCCAAATGCCATAAGAATTGAAGCCGCTGCAATCGTCAGTAGGTGTTTTTTCATGTTCTTCTCCAGAATCCATTTTGTAAGAGGTACAGTTTTTATATGCAACGCTATAGCTAAGTTTGAAATCTAACGTTCAATTGCACATCGCTCATAGCAGTAACGTTTCATTACAATATTCTTACCCTATGAATCTTGTATTACAATACTATATGTATATTTTGTGAACTAAGGTTTATCTATTGGCCTGAGAACCTAATTGATTGTGATACCAATCATATTTGGGACTAATTAGACCATTAATCAGTTCTACTTTGGATTTTTTTGTAATTTCGATTACTTTCAACTGCTTTAAGAACAATCTCTTAGTAAAAGAGTATCGATCTATTTATGTTATTTTAAGACATTAAATTCAGTTATGGAGCACGACAAAGAAGGTCTCCTCGCTCGAAAACGCGAGTCGTGAACAGTGCTTTGTGAGGTGATGAAGGCAAGGTTTTCGGTTGGATTTAGGTAACAAGAATAGATAAAGGCAATAGAGAGAAGCTTGAGAGGATGAATTGTTTGTAACAAAAATCCGAGAGCCTTACAGCCCTCGGATTTTTGTTTTTGGTGTTCTAATTTTTAGGCGTTAAACGAATTACAAATCAGCGCCATAGATATCAAACGTGAAGTACTTAGCGGCGATCTTGTCGTAAGTACCGTTTGCTCTGATCTCTTCAATCGCAGCATTGAATTGTTTCGCCAATTTTGAATCCTGCTTTCTTAATGCTAACGCCGTACCCTCACCGATGTAGGCTTTGTCGGTAACGGCTTTGCCTTTGAACTCAAAACCCTCGCCTTCTTTCTTATCTAAGAAAGCCAATGACAGTTGATCTGAGTTGCCGAAGGTTAGATCTAAGCGACCGTTTTGCAGATCCAGATACACTTCATCTTGCCCTGTGTAACGCTTAATGTTGGCAACACTACCAAACTTGTCGGTTACGTAGCGATCGTGAATCGTACCTTGCTGAACACCGATGGTTTTACCCGCTAAGCCTGCCTCATCAACGCTGAATTCTGCGCTTTTAGCAGCAACAAATACGGCTGGTGTTTGGTAGTACTTGTCAGTAAATAAGATTTTACGCTTACGCTCTTCGGTAATGCGCATCGAAGCCATGATCACATCCGACTTTCTTGCCAACAAACTTGGAATTAGCGAATCCCAGCTTTGTGAAACCCAAGTACAATCGAGTTTAGCTTGCTCACACAAAGCATCAGCTATCTCAATATCAAACCCGACAGGCACACCGTCGCTGTTTTTATAGTTGAATGGCGGATACGTAAAGTCCGACGCTAAACGGATTTCTTTCGCCTGTACCGTTGTACCAAGTAAAGCGGCCGCACAAGCGAGTCCTAGTATTATCTTTTTCATCATTGCCATCCTAGATATGATCTTTATCGAGTTGAGATTGAATTTCTTTATGTTGAGCTTGTTGAATTTGTTTGCCTTGTTGACTCTGTTCTAATTCGGTTTGGTAACGTGTTAGTGACGTTATCACTTCTAGCATGCTCTCTTGGCTACCAATACTGATTCGAACACAGTTACGCAAAGCCGGTTCATGGTTTTGGTTCCTTGTCACAATGCCGTCCTTCGCCAAGACACTGAACACTTGGTGCCCTGCTTTTTGACGCAGCAAAATGAAGTTTGTCGATGAAGGGTAAACAGACTCGATGAAATCAAACCGCGTTAGCTCACAAGCAAACCAGTTACGTAGTTCAACCAGCTTTTGCGTCGCGTCTTGCATCACTGAGACTCGTTCATCGGACAAAGCGTCTAGCACGATTTGAGATGAGCAATCTGGCATCGGATACGGTGGAATCAGCTTCGCGACATACTGCATCACATTTTGACTCGCTAAGATAAAACCACAACGAACCGCAGCCAGTCCAAATGCCTTAGACAAGGTGCGAATCACAACCAAATGTGGATAGCGTTCAATAAGACTAACGGCTGACGTTTGTGGTTCAAATTCGATATACGCTTCATCGACGACCACTAGCGACTTCCCAATCGTGCCTTCCAATACCTGAATCAAATCCGATTTAGGAATCACATTGCCCGTTGGATTGTTTGGTGAGCAAAGAAACACGATATTCGCCAGTTCTGCCTTATTCACAATATCAGCGACGTTCAGGCTAAAGTCTTCCTGCAATGGAGAGTCCAAGGTATTAATCGCCAATGCATCAGCGCAAAACTCATACATCGCATACGTTGGAGAGCAGATAAGTATGTTGTCGCACGCCGGTTTACAGAATGTTCTGATCAGCAAATCAATCGCTTCATCTGCACCACGAACAGCCACAGTCGCGGCATCGGTACTACAGTAATCTTGATAAGCCTTAGCAATATCTTGTGGTAAGAAGTCTGGGTATCGGTTGTGACTTGCTTCTCCTTGAAACAGCGAGCTTTCCAATTCATTGGCGTTTAGCCAGACACGTCCATCACCACCAATTCTTCTTGCCGATTGATAAGGTATTAATTTTTTTACAGCCTGAGGCACTAAGCTATCAATAAAAGATGTCAAGAAGCTATCCCTTTCACAAAATCACAATGTCTTCATCATTGCCTTCATATTCAAAAAATGTGACTTATACAAATATTGAATCACAAATGATGATTAAGTATTTACATTCAAACAGAACACTATTGATAAATGAATCGAAATAATCACATAATAGCCATGATAAAAAGTCATAGGTAAAGATATGAATCGCACACTTCCTTCAACCAAAACCTTGCTCGCGTTTTTGTCTACGGCAAGGCACCTCAACTTTACACGCGCGGCACATGAGCTCAATGTTACGCAAGGTGCAGTGAGTCGTCAGGTATTGTCGTTTGAAGAAAATCTTGGGTGCGACCTTTTCTATCGTCATGCTCGGGGGTTGTCATTAACACCCAAAGGAGAAGAACTGGTTCCGCTGATACAAGGAACGATTCATCAGCTGCAATCGGCTCTAAATCAAGTGGCTAGCTCTCCGTCTAAGATCAAACTCAACGCACCGAGCTGTATTACCTCTTGGCTACTACCTAAGTTGATGTCTTTTCAGCAAGCCTATCCTGAAATTGATGTCGAACTGACGTCGACCATCAAGCACGTCTTCGAACCAAGCTTTGATCCGTTTGACGCCGTAATTACCTATGGTAAGAAGCCAAACCAACAATCGATTATCAGCCAATTATTGTTTAACGAGCAGCTAGCGCCCGTTTGCCAAGCACAAAGCATTACACAGAGCCATCTTGTCGACGACGCATCGACCATCATCAAGCCACACAAGCTTGCCCAATACACTTGGCTACACGCCAACAATGAGCAAAGTGATTGGCGACTTTGGTTAGAGCACATAGGCAGCCACGACCTTTCAAGCAAGAACAACCAACAATTCGCGACACTCGATCAAGCTATGAACGCCGCCATTCAAGGGTTTGGCATTGCCATAGGCGACATCACACTGGCCAAGCAAGATATTGATTTAGGTAGATTGGTAAAAGTGAGTGAAGGCAGTGTTTTCTCTGGAAATGGTTACTTCTTGCTGCAACCCAAGAATCGACAAAATACATCCTTATCTACGCTTGTTGATTGGCTCGTCGATTAGCGGCAATCATTGTTGGTAGGCCTCTTTATAAGCGGCAGGAGAGCGTCATAATGAGAATTTTTCCGTTCTCAAAATGAAACTATTTGATGTCTGTTTCGTATTGATTGTCAGAGAATAGAACGTACCTTCCTTTAACTATTTGAAAAGAAGTTCAATTCTATTTAGCCGGGAATTTATTCTGTTCCGTTGGAGAAAATGGCATTCGAGTTGCTTTGTCATAGATAACCCAACCAATATACAGCAGGTTGCACCAGTTTCACTGCAGCTTGTCACGGAGGATAGGCTATGACCTTACAAAGACATACGTATTACGGCTTGATTCACCATGGAATTAAAACCCTATTAATGGACAGAATTGGCCACTTCACAGAGCGTGAATATCACGAGTATCTCGACTTAACGACCGGTAAATCGACATGTTTTGCCATGAGTGAGCAAGAGCTCGAAAACACCTTAGACAGCTTAAAGAGCGAAGGTTACCTTGAAGATATCAAAAAGCTGATACCTCGCTATCAAACCTCGTCAATGCGATAACCTGCTTCAACTCTTTAAACACGATGAGTGGTTAGATTGAATTAATTGGCACCCAATTGTCTCGAGCTATTTAGCATCGAGACAGTTTTCGTTAGACTGTCAGCAACTCAACTAACTGGATAGTCAGTGTCTCATGAAACAAATTCTTGATTTCATTCCTCTCATTATTTTCTTTGCGCTTTATAAGATGTACGACATCTATACCGCGACCGGCGCTTTGATTGTTGCTTCTGCAGTACAAATCGTTTTGACGTACATTATCTACAAGAAAGTAGAGAAAATGCAGATCATCACATTTTTGATGGTTGCCGTATTTGGTGGCATGACCATCTTTCTGCATGATGATAACTTCATAAAATGGAAAGTAACCATCGTTTATGCATTGTTCGCTATCGGCCTGACCGTCAGTCACCTAATGGGCAAGTCAGCGATTAAAGGCATGCTGGGTAAAGAGATCACACTTCCTGAAGCGGTATGGAGCAAGATCAACTGGGCTTGGACTTTATTCTTTACCCTATGTGCCATTCTCAACGTTTACGTTGCTTTCAGCCTACCGTTGGATGTTTGGGTCAACTTCAAAGTGTTTGGTCTACTCATCGCGACCTTGCTCTTCACCTTGCTCACTGGTGTTTATATCTATAAGCATCTACCAAAAGACCAGCAGAAAGAGTTAACGGATAAAAATACCGACGAGAAATAGCCCTTAGGGATGAGTCCTCATACCCTATTTGATACAATTATTATCAATATGCGATTGGCCAATGATACTCGTGATCATTGGCCGCTGATTATTTGTGTTCGGTGAAGACGTTAAAAATTAGACCACCACGAGTCTCGTAAACACATCTATTTTTATATAAAACAATCAATACCATTAAGAGTACGACAATGACTATTCAATCAACTTTGAACCCGATTGGTTCTTTACTTCTTCGCACATTAGCGATGCCTTCTGATACAAATGCAGCAGGCCAGATTTTCGGTGGTTGGATAATGTCACAGCTTGACCTTGCTGGCGGCATACTGGCAAAAGAGATATCTAACGGCAAGATAGTCACGGTTTCAGTATCGAGTATCGAGTTCAAACAGCCGGTTTCAGTAGGTGATGTGGTGTGTGTTTATGGTGACTGCACCAAGATTGGCCGTAGCTCGATGAATATCGACCTAGAAGTCTGGGTTAAGCCTGTACTTGATCACGGTATCGGCGACCGCTACAAGGTTTGTGGCGCGACATTCAACTACGTTGCGGTTGATGAGGGTGGTAAGCCTCGCCCGATCAATAAATAGTACTTTTCACCAAGCTGCTAATGTAGACGGTCTTTAGTTTCAACGAATGAAATCGCTAAAGACCATACTTCTCTCTCGCACCATTTCACAATTTCTTATCATTAGCTCTTCCAATACCAATTAGTTCGCGTAAATTAGCAAGATAGCGAATTTAAACGCCCCCAATTCAGTGAAGTAAAATAAGGATATACCAATATGTGGTACGTGATTTTTTCTCAAGACGTCGAAAATTCATTAGAAAAGCGCCTAAGTGTTCGCCCACAACATCTAGAACGCCTGCAAACACTTCACGATGAAGGCCGACTTTTGACTGCTGGCCCAATGCCTGCGATTGATTCAGACAACCCTGGTGAAGCCGGCTTCACTGGCTCTACTGTAATTGCTGAGTTTAATTCTTTAGAGGACGCACAGGTATGGGCAGACGCAGATCCGTACATTGAGGCAGGTGTCTACCAAAATGTCATTGTAAAACCATTCAAGAAAGTATTTTAACGTGAAAAAATGGATTATTGGCTCTCTGGCTTTAGCTCTGCTCGCAGGCTGTGCTTCAAGTGAGCAAGACCAACAAAGACAGCTTGAAATGATGGCGCAACACCGTGCTGGCGTTTTATCTGCCGGCCTGCCGATTGAGTATGGCCCACTGTCAGTCATGCGTGTACTGGCAAAAAACACCGTTATCGAGATCATGATGATCTACAACCAAGACGCTAAAGGTGCTAAGCCTTTAAACCAAGTTGTAGACATGAGTGTTAACAGCTACTGCACCAACTCTGAAGTTAGAGCAAACCTTGACATGGGCTTGGCTTACAACATTAAGGTTCGCAACACTCGCGGACAACTGATGGTTGAAAAGCTAATCAGCAAAGAGACATGTCAGAGCATTAACTAGATTTGATTTCTAACGTTAAGCTAGTAACAAACAAGAAAGGCCTTGCAGATGCGAGGCCTTTCTTTTCTCAGACTTTTGTTTTTAGAACGATAACACCCTAGCTTTAATTATGCTGATGCTTCTGCCGACTCCCACTCTTTACGCAGCATTTTAGTCGCTGAAACTAAATTAGCCAGTGCCGCTTCTGTCTCTGCCCAGTTACGCGTCTTCAGCCCACAATCAGGGTTTGCCCACAAACGTTCTGCTGGGATTTTCTTTGCCGCTCTCTTAAGTAAATCAACAATCCACTCTTCTGAAGGAATGTTTGGTGAGTGGATGTCATAAACGCCAGGCCCAATCGCATTCGGGTAGTTGAACTCTTCAAACGCTTTCAGCAGTTCCATGTTCGAACGAGAAGTCTCTATGGTAATCACATCGGCGTCTAGCGCAGCGACTGAATCAATGATCTCGTTGAACTCGCTGTAACACATGTGGGTGTGAATCTGAGTTTCTGGTTTAGCACTCGCAGCTGAAATCTTAAAGGCATCCACTGCCCACTCTAAGTATTCTGCATGGTCACGCTTTTTCAATGGCAAACCTTCACGAATGGCAGGCTCATCAATTTGAATAATGTTGATACCTGCGTCTTGCAAATCAGACACCTCATCTCGCAACGCAAACGCCAGTTGATTGGTTATCTCTTTGCGTGAAATATCTTCACGTGGGAATGTCCAACACAAGATAGTAACAGGCCCAGTTAGCATGCCTTTCATCTGCTTTGAAGTCAGAGATTGAGCATAGGTCGACCATTCCACCGTCATTGGTTTTTCACGCTCGATATCCGCAACCACAATCGCAGGTTTCACGCAACGAGAGCCATAACTTTGTACCCAACCAAATTTGGTAGTTTGGAAGCCTGCTAGATTTTCAGCAAAGTACTCCACCATATCATTACGTTCAGCTTCACCATGAACCAGTACATCCAAATCAAGTGCTTCTTGTCGTTTCACCGCATCCGCAATATGACCTTTCAACGCGGTGTTGTATTCCGCTTCACTCAGTTTGCCAGTGCGGTAAGCACTACGCTGAACACGGATCTCTCCGGTTTGTGGAAATGAACCAATTGTTGTGGTTGGCAATAATGGTAAACCTAACACCTCAGACTGATGTGAAGCGCGTTCGGCATAAGGAGCACTTCGCTCGGTTAGGGTTTTGGTAATGGTGTTAATACGAGCTTGAACCTGCGGCTTATTCACATGAGTCGCGCTCTTGCGTGCAACAATCGGCTGGCTGTAGGTTTCACACGCCAAGATAGCATTGTGGTTACCGTCTAGTGCAGCACCCAATATACTCACCTCGGTCACTTTCTGTTTCGCGAAAGCAAACCAACTCTTCACTTCATCGCTGAGTGAATCTTCTAACTCAAGGTCGACTGGACTATGCAGCAATGAACATGAACTTGCGACCCATAGTTTATCGCCTAGCTTTTCTTTCACTGGTTGCAGCAACTCAAGCTGCGCGGCTAAGTCTGCTCGCCAAACATTGCGTCCGTTGATTGCTCCTGCAGAAAGCACCCAATCTTCAGGTAGCTTGTTCACCACTTCATCGAGTTGCTGGGGTGCGGCAGCCAAATCGATGTGTAAGCCGTTGACGGGCAGTTCCATGATTTTATCTAACGTGTCAGTCACAGAATCAAAGTACGTGGTAAGGAGTAGCTTCACATCACCTTGAATCACCTGATAAGCCAATTTGAATGAATCTGCCCACTTAGTCTCAAGTTCCAGAGAAAGGATAGGTTCATCGATTTGTACCCACTCAACGCCCAACTTGGCCAGTTTTGCCAGAATCGCTTGGTAAGCGGTAAGCAAGCGTGGAAGCAAAGTTAAACGGTCAAAGCCCTCTTCTACTTCCTTGCCGAGATATAAATAAGATAATGGGCCTAGAAGAACTGGCTTCACCTTATGCCCCGCTTTAATCGCTTCATTCACTTCGTCAAACAGTTGTGGCCAACTCACTTCAAAGGTGTCGTCTTTACTGAACTCAGGAACAATGTAGTGATAGTTAGTGTTGAACCACTTCGTCATATCTGATGCTGCTGCACCATCTTTAGCGCTTTCAGAGCCGTGCTTAGCGCCACAACAAGTTGGCTGCCTTTGAGATTGTATTTGAGTTTGAGATTGACCGCGACCAACGCGGAACAAGGTATCTAAATCTGGGAAGGCTTTTTCACCTTCTGATCCACCAGCGTGACGCTCAGGTACATGACCTAGAAGTAACGTCGTTGTTAGAACATGGTCGTACCATGCGAAGTCACCCGCAGTTGCAAAGCTTAGATTCGCCTTAGCTTGTACATTCCAGTTACGATTTCTTAGTTCGCTACCGAGTTGCTTTAAATCTGATTGGTTAATCTCACCGCGCCAGTATTTTTCTAAAGTGAATTTGAGTTCGCGTTTTTCGCCGATACGTGGGTAGCCTAAAATATGCGTTGTCGTAGTCATGAACCTGTTCCTTATTCAATAATTTTTAGTGTTCGATCAAACTGCCTAGCTTATGGTTTAAGTTCTTTACAAGGCGTCTAGATGGCTAAACTATCTCCCTAATCTGAACGATGAACAACGTCCAAATATTCATCTTGTTTATTAAAAATATTCATCTTGAATAATCTAAAGCTGAAAAATTAAATCCATCTGGACATCTAGACGTTTACAAATGAAAGAAAACCCCGTAGGGTGATTATTAAGAAATATTGAATTGGCTTAGGGAATATGAGGAAAACTCATGATAGAGCTTAAACACCTTCGAACATTGACTACCTTAAGAGACAGCGGCTCGCTAACAGCGACGGCAACTTCTCTTCACTTGACTCAGTCGGCGCTTTCTCACCAACTGAAAGACCTTGAGGCGCGTATCGGTGGTCAGCTTTTCCTACGTAAAACTAGACCAGTTAAGTTCACCTCTGAAGGTGAGATTTTGCTTAGGCTTGCCGATGAGATACAGCCAAGAATAGCTAAAGCGGAGAACGAACTCGCGAGCCTGAAAGAGGATGTGAATGGTCGTTTGCACATGGCGATCGAATGTCACTCATGCTTCCAATGGTTAATGCCTGCTTTGAAGGAATATCAAGTGGCTTGGCCAAGCGTAACGCTAGATTTCTCGTCAGGCTTTGGGTTTGAGCCGCTACCCGCGCTAATGGCAGGCGAGCTAGATTTGGTGATCACCTCTGATATACAGCCTCGCTCTGAGGTTCACTACGAACCACTCTTTGATTTTGAGATGCGTTTGATCACCGCAATCAACTCACCTTTGGCAGAAAAGGCGAGCATTGAACCGCAAGATCTTAGCGATCTCACTATGCTCTCCTACCCAGTTCAAAAGCAGCGTTTAGACGTAGTGAAGCACTTTTTGCAACCAGCAGGTGTAGAACCTAAGAAGTGGAAACAAGCAGACAACACCTTAATGTTGGTGCAAATGGTATCGGCAGGATTAGGTGTCTCGGCATTACCAAATTGGGCGATCAGTGAGTTCTCAAGACAAGGTTTGATAGCCAGCAAACCGTTAGGTAAAGGGCTTTCAAGAAGACTGTTTGCCGCAGTAAGAAACTCAGAAAAAGACAAACGTTACCTACAGGCTTTCTTTAGCACAGCAAGACAGCAGAGTAAGAGTCACTTAGATGGTATTGAGGTCGTTTAAGAGGTTCATTATTGAGCTAGCTTAAGCCTGTATTAAATCGGAAAGGCAAACGCCAGAAACAAAAAAAGTCACAGATAATCTGTGACTTTTTAGTTTCAGTATCGATGATTTTCGATATCTGTTGATTCGCGAAAATAGACTATCTTGGATAAGACTTAAACTGGTTAGTCAATGGGTCGTATTGATAGCCAAGCATATCGAGCTTGCCCACGACACTTTCTATATCCATTTCATACATACTGATCAGCTCTTCAAAGCTATCGCACTCTAGGCGAAGTTTCTCATTCACGATTCCCAGCAAGATAATGCTATCGAAACCTTTGACGTTGCTTAAATCCATCTCGTACTCCTTACGAACACACCGACTAAAATTAAGTTTAGAACGCTTACCAAGGCCATGCTAAAAAACTGATCACACTTCTTAAAGAGAATGCGTGATTAATGAGCGCACGTAATTAATGAAAGTGCGCGATTAAAGTGCCCACACTGGCGTTAAACCCACAGCCGCAGCCAATAACATCAGTAACGAAACCGTCAGTTGAAGTTTTTCCGGGGTTTTAACGAACAGTAGATGCCAACACCACACCACGATAGCTGAGATTAGCAAAGCAAAGCTGAACAGTAGCGTTGAAATCACTGGTTCTAGTTGAGCTTCAGACAAAGAATAGACACTCACGACTGTTGCCAAAACCACCAACATGCCCGTCAAAACACCAACAACAGGCAGAACACGGTGAAATGCCTGTAAGCGTGTTCTTGCAATCGTCAGCAGTAAATGGCCAAACGCTGAGCCTAACAGTGCCACTAGCAATACAGTAGTGATGATACCAACGGTAGTTGCTTGTTCCGTCGCTTGGATAGCAACGTAAGACAATGCCAAACCACAAGCTAAGTACATCACCCAAATAGGGCCAGAATCGCGTGTCTTCTTAGTTTGAACTTGAGAATAGAAATAAAAGATCGCAAACACGACCAGAAAGGCTTCAATTTTTACTGAGGCAACGGCAAGCCACAGCACGCCAATCGCAGGTAACATCTTGTGGATACGACCACGCTGCCCCGGACAAATATCCCCTTTCACCAAGATGAGGGTTAAGATCAGTTGGGCTCCTAAAAGCATCGGAGCAAATTGTACTAATAACGTTTCGACCATTGTGGATCTACTTCTTCAGACTTATTTTCGCGAATAATATCAAAAACTGCTGCGAACACTAATCAAAATCACAAATTAGCGACGTTATTCAAGGCTTCAACTATGCTGTTGTATGGCTCTTTTATCGCCATTTACCGTAAAAAGACGAAAGACACCAGAACTAACAGGGGCATGTTCTACTGGCTAGTCTAGGCTCATGCCGCTATAATTCCCGCCTCAAAAATCAGAGGTTGAAATATGTACAGCGATATCACTCCTATTCACGAACACAAAAAATACTGGGCCGAGTGCTACGGAACTGCACCCTTTTTGCCTACCAGTAGAAAGGAGATGGATGCTCTTGGATGGGATAGCTGTGACATTATTATTGTAACTGGTGACGCTTATGTCGATCACCCGAGCTTTGGTATGGCTATCATCGGCCGTCTGCTTGAAGCTCAAGGTTTCCGCGTGGGCATTATTGCTCAACCAAAGTGGGACAATAAAGATGCCTTCATGAAGCTAGGTAAACCTAACCTATTCTTCGGCATCACAGCGGGTAACATGGACTCCATGATCAACCGCTACACCTCTGATCGCAAATTACGTCACGATGATGCTTATACTCCGAACAATGAAGGTGGCAAGCGTCCTGATCGTGCAACTCTGGTTTATTCTCAACGTTGTCGTGAAGCTTACAAAGGCACGCCAATCGTGCTTGGTGGTATTGAAGCGAGCTTACGTCGTGTAGCTCACTACGACTACTGGTCAGATAAAGTTCGCCGCTCTGTATTGTTTGATGCAAAAGCTGACATTCTTCTTTTTGGTAACGCTGAGCGTGCATTGGTTGAAGTAGCACACCGCATTGCCGATGGTGAAGACATGTCTACGCTGACCAATATCCGCGGTACTGCTATCAATCTTCCTGCGGCCCCTGAAGGCTTCAAGATCATTGACTCTTCTCGTATCGAAAAGCCGAACAAAGCGTATGTTCCGGTTAACCCGTACGAAGTTGAAACTCAGTGTGATACCAAGAAAGACGAAAAAGAAGAAGTAAAAGCGCAACCTATTACTATTCGCCCTTCTCGTCACGATGCAAAAACTACAGCGGTTCGTATCCCAGGTTACGAAAAGCTAAACAATGACCGTATTCTTTACGCTCACGCTAGTCGTATTCTGCACCTTGAGACAAACCCGTACTCAGGTCGTGCTCTGATTCAACGTCACGGTGATCGCGAGCTTTGGATTAACCAAGCGCCTATTCCATTGACCACAGAAGAGATGGACTACGTGTTTGGCCTTGCGTACAAGCGTGTTCCGCACCCGATGTACGGCAAAGCGAAAATCCCAGCATACGACATGATCAAAACCTCGGTTAACATCATGCGTGGTTGTTTTGGTGGTTGTTCTTTCTGTTCAATCACAGAGCACGAAGGTCGCATCATTCAGAACCGTTCGAAAGAATCTATCTTGGATGAGATCGAAGACATTAAAGATAAAGTACCGGGCTTCACAGGTACTATTTCTGACTTGGGCGGCCCAACGGCGAACATGTACCGTTTAGGTTGTTCAGATCCAAAAGCTGAAATTAACTGTCGTCGTCCATCATGTGTGTTCCCGAAAATCTGTGAAAAGCTAAACACAGACCATCAACACACTATCGACCTGTACCGCTCTGCGAGAAAAATACCGGGTGTTAAGAAGATCATGATCGCTTCTGGTGTACGTTACGACTTAGCGATTGAATCTCCAGAATACGTTCGTGAGCTTGTGACTCACCACGTTGGTGGTTACTTGAAGATTGCTCCAGAGCATACTGAAAAAGGCCCACTGGATCTGATGATGAAGCCGGGCATGGGCACTTACGATCGTTTCAAAGAGATGTTCGAGAAGTACAGCGCTGAAGCCGGTAAGAAACAGTACTTAATTCCTTACTTTATCTCAGCTCACCCGGGCACAGAAGATGAAGACATGCTTAACCTAGCAATGTGGCTGAAAAAGCACAACTACGAGTGTGACCAAGTACAGAACTTCTACCCATCGCCAATGTGTAATGCAACGTCGATGTACTACTCAGAGACTAACCCTCTGAAACGCGTGAAATATAAGAAGCGTGAAGATGTTCCTGTGCCGAAAGGTGATCGTCAACGTCGTCTGCATAAAGCACTGCTTCGTTACCACGATCCTGAAAACTGGAAAATCATCCGTGAAGCACTGATCAGCATGGGTAAACAGCACCTAATTGGTGACAAAGCAAACTGCCTAGTACCAGCAGAAGACTTTGATGCACAAACACCGGCACAACGTCGTAAGTCTGGTCGTCACGGTTCACAACGCTTTGCGACTAAGCACAGTAAATCTCAGCCAGGTCTTGGTGGCGAAAGCCCACGTAACCACTCTGGTAAGAAACCGGGTGGCAAGAAGCCGAATGGTAACGGCAACGGTAGCCAAGGTAATGCTAACCAAGGTGGCGGTAATGGCAATGCTCGTAAACCAGCGACTGGCTTCATTAAGAAAGGTCCTGGTGGTCAGCAATCACAAGGTAATGGCGGCGGAAATGGCAAACCAAACCGTAACAAAGCGGGCAATGGTCAAGGTGGCAAACCTGCAAGTAACGGCAAGAACCGCCAGCGCGCAGCACAACGCTAATATCGCGAACCGATTGACTTCGCTATCGTAAAAACACAAAGCGCAGCTATTTAGCTGCGCTTTTTTGTGTCTGTTACAAGATAGCCTAACGAGCAAACACCCAATACTGACTAAGCAAATAGTTACTGACCATGCCCACCAAGATGCCAACCGCCATTGCGATAAACACTGCCCCAGTAAATGCAGGCAGCAATTCAGTCATCAACTTAAAGCACAGCAAATTAGGTATCGCCGATATTGATGCAGAGAACATGAACTTTTGCCATTGAATCAGCTTTTCGGACCAATTCCCCTGCCCTTTGAATTCAAAGGTCAACACTCGATTTCCAAACCAGGTTGTCGTTGCTGCAACGATGAAAGAGCCAATTCGAGCACTCATTAACGGCAGCCCAATAACGTAATGCAGCAACGCAAACACGGCACAATCGACAACAAAGCCACCCGACCCCACCATAGCGAATTTAATCATCTTATGATGAGGTTGTAGTTTTTGGTTTAGCACGTCGAACTTGTGGCTAAACAGTCTCGATGACGAGTTAAAATTGAACATAGCCATCACTTCGAATATGGCTCAACGATAGATTTGGTTTGATGTTTTGGCTATGACAACTAAATAGAGCGCGCTTGATCTTCACCGTCGGCTCTAAAATACAGGTCAACGCATTGTCTTTAATCTTGGTTTCCACTTCCGCTCTTTTACCAATCAGATAGAACTTGTCGATACCATCTAACTGTTTAACATCAAGTAGCTTTTTCGCTTGTCCATGACTGTAAAATTGCCCAGAGAACGGTCGTTTACCGATGTAAAAGCTCGGCGCTTCATCCGTGATCTGCTCGAAGATAATACGGTCACTTTTCTCGTTCGCTTTGCCTAGGTTGAGGTAGACCATCGCAATCATTAACAGCACAGGTAGCACCAAAGCCACACTCGAGAACCACTTCTTATCTTTTTCTACCACAAGCGTTGCCACCAGCAAGCCAAGGGCTGGAATACCCGGTAGGACGTAAGCTGGAAGAATATTACCCGCCATAGTGAAAAGAATTAGAGGAGAGACCAACCAACACACAAGGAATGAAAACAACCCACTATGTTCAGCGTTAACTTCTGCGATTTTCTTACGACGGGCGAAAGTCAAAATAGGCAACACAATCGACCACGGCGCAGCCGCTTGAATCCAGAAAATCCAAATCATGCCTCTTGCTTGGTCATGGGCAGAACCGTATAAATCGCCCTCCCAACCACTCACAACAAAACGCTTAAAGTGCTCGCCAACAATAAAGTAATCAATAAAACCCGGTGTTGCCATTTCAGCCATGATGTACCACGGCAAAGCAATCGCTAGCATCACGCCTAAGCCTGACAACAGTGGAAAGCGTTGCCATAACACTTTAAAAGCGCCAAAAAATCCATGTTGCAATACTAACCAAGGGAAAACGGCGATACCCATAATCACAATCGCTACCGGCCCTTTTGCCAGCAAGCCTAGTGCTAAGCCAATGAAACCGACATAGCCCCAAGACCGATTAGTCTTCGCGCTCCCTTCTCCCTTCGAACCCTCTCCTCCTAACCAACATAGGTAGAAACCTAACATGGCTATGGTCATCGCTAACGTTAATGCCATGTCAGTCATAACAGCACCCGCCGCGATAGAGAAAATCCCACATGTCGCCAATACCACGGCCGCCACCAAGGCACTTTGTCCGGTGCGCTTAGCCATGCACGCAACCAACAAAATCGTCGCAAAACCTGCTAACCAGTGAGGTGCACGAACAGCAAACTCACTCAAACCAAACAGCTCAATTCCCGCAGCGCTCATCCATGTGAACAACGGTGGCTTGCCCCAAAAAGGAATGCCGTAATCAAACTGAGGTGTTAACCAATTGCCGGTTTCCACCATCAAGCGAGCCATTTCTCCGTAGCGCGCCTCCGTAGTATCCATTAACGGATAAGTCGCCAAAGATAGGAGTCTTAGAACCAGTGCAAAAGCCAACAAATACCATAGGTGCGTTCTGTTCAGGCTCATGCTGACTCCTCTAATTTGAAATGTGTTTTTAATGCAGGTGTATCGACCACCGATTGGATCAGATACAAAGGACGATTCTTGGTTTCAATGAAAATACGACCTATGTATTCCCCCATTAAACCAATACTCAGGAGTTGAATACCTCCAAGGGCAAGTTGCACCACCATCATTGACGGGTAACCCGTGATAGGCTCACCAAACATAATGGTTTTGAATACGATGAAGACGCCATACACAAAAGCAGTAAGCGCCACTAAACCACCAACGGCCGTCGCAATACGCAGAGGTCGGATAGAGAACGAGGTAATCCCATCCATCGCCAAACCGATTAATTTGAGGTAGTTCCACTTGGTCTCACCACAGAAGCGAGCATCACGCTTAAATTGGAGCGTCGCTTGTCGGAAACCCGGCCAAGAAAAAATGCCTTTCATGTAGCGGTTACGTTCTGGAAGCTGATTGATATGGTCGACAACTTCTCGGCTTAACAGTCGGAAATCACCCACATTCTCAGGAACATCAATCTTCGCCGCCACGTTCATGACTTTGTAAAAGCTCGCTGCTGAAAACTTCTTAAACCATGTTTCACCGTCGCGCTGGCTACGCTGCATATTGACTACGTCATAACCTTCGCGCCACTTGGCAATCATTTGCGGAATCAACTCAGGTGGATCTTGTAAGTCAGCGTCTAGCAAAATCACCGCTTGTCCACGACAGTGCTCAAGGCCTGCGCTCATCGCTGATTCTTTGCCAAAATTACGGCTTAAACCGATAACAGAAATTGAGCTATTGATTGAAGTGAATGAACTCACCAACTCCAAGCTGCTGTCTTTGCTACCGTCATCGACATAAACGATTTCACTGGTGATGGGTAAGCTATCAAGCACCTTGGTAAGGCGAGAGTGAAACTCTTCCAATACCTCTTGTTCATCGTAAAAAGGCACAATGATAGACAGAGAAACCGCAGGGTTGATCTGCGATGTAGATATCTTAGGGCGGCTTATATGAAGTTCAGACATAATACGTTCTTCTATTTTTTAATCTGAATCCAATCTACCCTCCCATAAGTGAAAGTTATGTTATTGACATATTTTTCACGCTCACTCAGGATAATGTTACCGTCTATTTCTGTATGAGAATCAAAATGAAACGAGTTCTATTAGTCGAAGATAACCGTGAAATCGCAGGTGTCTTGTTTGATTATTTTGAGTGTATTGACATGGAACTCGATTATGCGGACAACGGCGAACTCGGCCTGCAACTCGCGTTGGAAAACTCATTTGATATCATCATATTGGATCTGATGTTGCCAAGAATGGACGGCCTAACGGTTTGTAACAAGCTAAGAGACCAAGGCAACACAACCCCGATCCTGATGCTTACCGCGCTTGATAGCCGTGAAGACATGTTGAAAGGGTTTGACCACGGTGCCGATGATTACCTAACCAAGCCTTTCGATTTGGATATTTTAGAAGCGAGAATGAACGCACTGGTTCGTCGTTACCGCGGAAAAGTCGCCTCTTCAAAACTTCAGTTCGATGAACTCACCATCGACCAAAAAACCCGTAAAGCTTACCGCCAAGATAAACTACTAGCGCTCAACCCAACCACTTACACCATACTTGAGATGCTGTGCCAAAGCGCACCTGAAGTAGTCACTCGTGAAGCTATTTCCTACAAGTTATGGGAAGAAAACGAACCCAACAATGATGTGTTGCGCAGTCACATTTATCAGTTACGTAATCAACTCGACAAGCCTTTCGACACTCAGATGTTAATTACGGTGCCTAAAGTTGGCTTCCGATTGGAGCCATCGAATTGATTTCAAATGTTCTTACAAGCACAAAAACCCTAACGGGCCGCTTAGCGGTTTTCTTTGGGTTAATGGCCGTAATTGTGTCGGCATTTGTCTATGTGGTATTTATCACAGCCCTGTACTTGTCGGAAGACCGCGTGGGTGAAAGACGCATCCTAATTGACCGCAACTATGCAGTCGGGTTATTCCAGTCAGGTGAAAGTGGAGAGCTTCGTATTGATGACCTGACTATCGCTTACAACGATCTTTCCTATCTACCGAAAAAGTATTTAAAGTATATTGAAGGCAAAGAAAATTTCATTGGTGAGGTCGGTGAAGATCCAGAATCTCGCATGGTCTATGTAGGCGAGTATACTCATGAAGGTAGAACTCACCCTATTGTTCTGCTTTCTGAAATAGACCGTGTCGAGCTTAGTGTCTTTGAGCTCGTTTATGCCACCACATTTGTATTAGCCCTTCTCTCTATTCTAATATTCAGCTTCGGAGCTCTGCTCTATCGGTTGTCTAAACGGCTGATTGAGCCCTTCAACTCCCTGTCTGAACAGCTTGAATCCAATAAGCTCAAACTAAACGAAGAATTTGGAGTGAATGACGATGCGGCGGTGGAGTTTCGTCAGTTGACGGATCAACTCAATCAATACAGAAGAGAAATCAATTCTCTAGTAAAACGCGAGCAAGCTTTCGCACGCTACTCAAGTCATGAACTAAGAACTCCGTTGACTGTTGCTCGTGGTGCCAACAAACTGTTACTGAGAAGCGAAACAACCGAATTTCAATCTCGTCAGGTTGAACGTATTGATGAAGCCATTGTTCAAATGTCTGAAATGGTCGATGCACTGCTTGGTCTCGTTCGCTATGAAAGAAACAGTGACGATGCACCGCTACGTTTATTCAGCCAGCAAGAGCTAGAGACTATCGTTTCTAAAAATTCGTTGCAGGCTGACGAGAAGGAAGTCGCGATAACCTTACAAGTTCAATCAGAACCCACCATTCAAGCCACCAGCGCGATAATGAACATGTTGGTCGGAAACTTGTTGAGAAATGCCATTGCAGCGACCAATAGTGGCACCGTAACGGTCACTCTGTCCCAAGAGAGTGTTGTGATTGAAGATCAAGGCGAAGGCCTACAAGAACAGTACAATCCGAATGGGCATGGGTTAGGTTTATTGATTGTCGAGGACTTATGTCAACGCTTCCAATGGGGCTTTGAATTGGTCAATCGCAGTTGTGGTGGATGTACCGCTAAAATCACCTTTCAAACCGATCTATCCGCATCCACCCCAGAGTAAATGAGTTCATAGTTCGAAGCTCAATATCGAACGAAAACTTGATTTAGTTGGTTTACAGCGGTCCCTAGCTACTAGATACTCGTCAGTCCTATTTGAACTATAAATGCTGGCTCTGAGTCAGCATTTTGTCTAAGTGCGATGAAACTAAATAATAGCCCTGTAACTCAACATCAATACAACGAGCACACCTTTTTCTTAAAGCGTGACGATCAGCTTCACTCCCACTTTTGCGGCAACAAAGCCAGAAAGTTCATGAAGCTACTGGAAGACGATAGCCCAAACACCACCACTCTAATAAGCTATGGTTCCGCTCAGGCTAACTCCTTGTTCTCACTCGCCGCACTTGCGAAAATCAAAGGCTGGACGCTTGAGTTTTACGTCGACCACCTGCCTCAATGGCTACAAGAACGCCCACTCGGCAACTACCGTGGCGCTATCGATCTCGGGGCTAAGGTTATTTCAGTCAAAGAAACAGGCTCTGAGCTTCATCCACAAGAGTATATTGAGCAAGTAAGACAACCTGACTCACAATGCATTGTGTTACCAGAAGGTGGACGCTCTCAGCTTTCTGAATACGGCGTGAAGCAACTGGCGATTGAAATACTCAGCTGGACGCGTTTCGAAAACAAACACGATTTCGTGGTAGCACTTCCAGCAGGCACAGGCAGCACAGCTCTGTATCTGCATAAGCATTTAAAAATGCACAACATCCCAGTGTTAACTTGCGCTTGTGTTGGCGGCAGTGATTACCTAACACAGCAGTTCAATGAACTCGGCGAAACCGATCACCCGCAGATATTACCACTTAAAGCCAAACACCACTTTGGTAAGCTTTACCAGCAGGACTATCAAACTTGGTTGGATCTGCAAGAACAGACGGATATTGAATTCGACCTGCTCTACGACCCATTGATGTGGCAATGCCTAGAGCAATGGCAAGAAGAGAACCCAACAAAAACCGTCATCTATATCCACCAAGGCGGCATCTTAGGTAATGAGTCGATGTTGCCGCGCTATCAACGTAAGTACCCAGAACTTCGAAGTAGTCACACCGCTGATAACGCTACTTGGTAGTAATCCGTTCTTTTCTACTCTAATACCCCCCGCGTTTCTGCGGACCTGAGAATTTCTCAGCGCATCATGAACAGCCATCGCACTCCCTTTCGATGGCTGTTTATCAGTAATAGCCACCTGCTATCCCTGCCAGACATTTCAAGTTAGAGACAGAAATCTGGCGAGAATCATCGCGTTATCTATACTTTCGATTGGAACGTCAATTGTCATCGAAAGGAATTACGCATGCGAAAACTCACTACACTCGGCCTGTTTTCAGTTTTACTGCCCTTCTCTGCGATATCAGGAGAAAACGTCACTTACCAAGTCGATGGGATGGATTACGAAGGTTATTGGAGTGAGGCCAGTGACCAAGCACCTTTAGTACTGCTAATACACGATTGGGATGGCTTAACCGATTACGAAAAGAAACGTTCTGAGATGCTCAACGAACTCGGTTACAACGTGTTCGCCATCGACCTATTTGGTAAAGGCATTCGCCCGACCGAAGTGAAAGATAAAAAGCAACACACAGGCGAACTGTATAAAGACAGAGAAAAAATGCGTACGTTGCTCAACGCTGGTGCCATGGAAGCGAAAAGACTTGGCGGCAACTTAGATAACAACGTAATGATGGGATACTGTTTCGGCGGAGCCGCTGTATTGGAAGCCGCTCGTGCGGGCATTCCTTCGAAGGCTTATGTCACCTTCCATGGCGGTTTATCAACACCAAAAGGTCAAGACTACTCGCAGACAAAGGCTCCGGTTGTCGTGTTCCACGGTACGGCTGATGCCATGATTTCAATGCAAGACTTTGGCAACCTTGCCGCTGAACTTGAAACAACCAAAGTTCCGCATGAAATGATCACCTACAGTGGGGCGCCGCATGCCTTTACCGTGTTCGGCTCTAATAATTACCAAAATGAAGCTGACCAAAAATCGTGGGAACGATTCACTCATGTGTTAGAAACCACCACCCGATAAGCCGCGACACTCAAACCAAATTAGCCCATGCTTAATAAACATGGGCTAATTCGTATGACCAAGGATTTGGATGAACTACATGTAACGATGGATGCTCAAGTCGTCTGCTTTTATATCGCAATCAGAGCCACTGACCACGCTTGCCAAGATCTTTCCTGAGCCACATGCCATTGTCCAACCTAATGTCCCATGTCCAGTATTTGTAAATAGGTTCTTGATAGGCGTCTTACCGATAATAGGCGTACCATCCGGCGTCATTGGTCTTAACCCAGTCCAGTATTCAGCCTTAGAAAAGTCACCCGCTTGTGGGAAAAGATCTTTAATCACCATATCAATCGTGGCTTTGCGTTTTTCAGGGATAAGGTAATTAAACCCCGCAAGTTCTGCCGTCCCTGCAATGCGAATACGATCATCAAATCGCGTCATCGCTACCTTGTAAGTTTCATCCATCACAGTCGAGGTTGGTGACTTATCTGCATTCACGATCGGCAGTGTTAGCGAATAGCCTTTCACTGGATAAACCGGGATCGACAAATCGACTTGCTTCAACAGTTCTCGAGAATAGCTTCCTGAAGCGACCACGTAAGCATCCGCTTTGAACTCGCCTTGAGTCGTTGTAATACTCTCAATGGTTTGATTCTGATGATTGAGCCTAACCACTTCGGTATTAAACACGAACTGAACGCCGAGTTGCTTGGCTTTTTCGGTCAAGGTTAAACAGAACTGATGACAATCACCGGTTTCATCGTGTGGTAAATACAGGCCGCCCACCAGCTTGTCTTTAACGTCTGCTAAACCAGACTCCACTGACAGACACTGTTCAACATCAAACAGCGAGTGTTCGATTCCACTCTCTGTTAATAGCTTCATATCCTGCTGAATAGCGTCCAATTGTTTTTCGCTTCTGAATACTTGCAAGGTGCCTTTCTGCCGGCCCTCATAAGCCAAATCTTCACTGATTCTTAGATGAGTCAGGCAATCTCGGCTGTAGTTAGCGACTCGTAACATCCGCGATTTATTCTGTGCGTACTTGGCTTCATTACAGTTGGCGAGCATCTTAGTCGCCCAAGACATTAACTCTGGAGAAAGAGAAGGCTTCACTTTAAGTGGCGCATGTTCTTGGGTAAGCCATTTCATCGCTTTCAAAGGGATGCCCGGTGCCGCCCATGGTGATGAATAACCGTAAGAAATTTGCCCGGCATTCGCAAAACTGGTTTCTTTGCCACTGCTATCTTGACGATCGATAACCGTCACCGAGTGGCCCTCTTTCGCCAGATACCAAGCACTGGTCAAGCCAATCACACCGCTGCCAATTACAATTACTTCCATTCTCTTCCCCTAATGCCCGACAAAGCCAAAACCAGCCGAACACAACTGTCAGTGTAAAACTCGTTTCGTTAATGGTTTGTAACTTATTCCGCACGTGTTGACTTAACAATAGAGAGAGCGTTGACAAAAACTCAATTCGACTTAAAAACGAATTCGGCAGTTTGAAAGTGTGATATTGGCGGTATTTGAAAGCTTAGGTAGGAGTCGCTAAGTAA
The DNA here is from genome assembly GCF_041473395.1 of Vibrio sp. 10N.222.55.C6. Lineage (NCBI taxonomy): Bacteria > Pseudomonadati > Pseudomonadota > Gammaproteobacteria > Vibrionales > Vibrionaceae > Vibrio > Vibrio sp. 10N.222.55.C6. The sequence goes on along the minus strand of NZ_JBFRSD010000002.1, from coordinate 301,904 downwards.
ATCAACTAAGCCTAGATATTGTAAGCGTCATGGCTTAAGAAAGTGGCGTTCTCGAGTAAGAAATCCAACAAGGTTTCGGCTTGTAGCGTAAGTGCACGGCCTTTCAAAGATTGAACCTTAACCGTCGCCTTCGATAGCATCTCCAACTCGGTCGCAACCACTTCAATCTGCCCTGACTTTATTTCATCGATCACAGTGAGCTTAGGCATAAAGGTGACGCCCAACCCTGCTGAAACGAAGTTAGTCAGTGCCGTGACTGAGTTAGTTTGAAGTTTTGGCTGCAAGGTAAGATGGGAAATTTGTTCAGCCTGCTTTACTAGCCTCCCCATACCGGTCGAGTTATCGATCAAGGCGAGAGAAGCGTCTTGAATATCTTGCATTACCACTGGTGCTTCTTTCATCGTAAGGAAGTGCCCCTTCGGAGCAATCAATTCGAGCGGATGGCTGCGTTCAACGTGGGAGTGCAGTTTAGGGTGCGGTGCAGACGCATAGGTTATCGCAAAGTCTATCTGTTGATCTTCCAACATCTTGACTGCATCCAATGCCCCAGCGATCTCAATAGAAAGATTGATATCAGGATAACGAGTCATGAAGGTTTGCATCGGTTTTGACACCAAGTTGGTAATAAATCCTTCACCGATAGCAATGCTGACATTGCCTCCTTTGAGGTTTTTAAGCTTAGTTAGTCGAGCAAGTACAGCGGCCTCTCCACGAACAATGGAACGGTAGTAATTCAGCAGTTCATTACCCGCTTCGGTTAACAGTGATTGGCGGTTGTTGCGCTCCCATACTTTCATTTCCGCTTGCGCTTCTAACTGTGTCAACATCCGACTCATCGCGGCAGGGTCAACGTTCATCATCTTAGATGCCTTACGTAACGACCCATATTTTGACAACGCATTTAAATACTCAAGAGCACGGATATTAAAGTGGTGCATTCAACTTCCTTGTAATTCAACTGACACTTAATCAAGCGTCTCACAAATTTGCTGCGAACATATATCCCAATTTATCAAGATCGTAATTGCTCTTACTAACTTGTGCACCGAGTCACTTCAAGACATCACATCAAAGGCTGATATACGTGTTTTAGCTTGCTGTCGATAAAACAAAGGCGACGACTTTCGTCATCGCCTTTGTGGTCATTATCCCGATGTAAACCTCAAGCAGTCAATAACCGGTCACTTCACTACAGACCAACAAAGAAACTGATCACTAGCGCATTAATCAAATCAACAAAGAAACCACACACTAATGGCACCACAATGAATGCTTGTGGGCTTGCGCCATATCGATGAGTTACTGCCGTCATGTTCACAATTGCTGTTGCGGTCGAGCCTAGAGTGATACCACCGAAGCCTGAACATATCACCACAGAATCGTAGTTTCTTCCCATCAAGTAATAAACGACAAACACAGTAAACAACAGGGAAAGCAAGATCTGGATACTCATGACAACAGAGATATAGCCAAACAGTCCATCGAGATCCCAGATACGCAACCCCATCAATGCCATGGTCAAGAACATGCCTAAACAAATATCAGAGATCATCGCTAAGCCTTTGCGGCCTTGAGCGATTTTCTCTTGTGTACGACGTTTCTTAAACAGTGCGCGACCAACGTTTCCGATTAGGATACCTGCGATCAAACAGCTAACGAATAACGGCAGTTTCAAACCCATTGAGTCGATAACTTCACTCAAGCTGTAACCCAGCATCAGTGTTAAGTTAAGAATCAACCATGCCCACAGAACGCCGTAGTGGCTTAGCTCTGTTTTTGTTTCACTCTCTTGGAATGCACCAACCGTAACCTCTTCTTCATTAGAAGGGCTTACTTTGTGTTTATTGAGCAGGTAGTTGGCAATCGGGCCACCAATCACACACGCTGCAATTAAACCAACCGTGTTTGAAGCGACACCAAGTTCGAGCGCGTTAGCAATACCAAACTCTTCCACAAACATTGGCGCCCAAGCTAACGTTGTGCCTACGCCGCCTATCAAGCTAACAGACCCAGATAGCAAGCCTGCTTTCGCATCCATTCCAAAGCCAGAAGCGACTGCCATTCCGACTACGTTTTGCAACACGATAAAAATGGCAGCAAGACACAGTAGGATGAACAACGGTCGCCCGCCTTTAATCAGTGTTTTAATATCCGCTTGGAGCCCGATGCCAGCAAAAAAGTAGAGAAGCAAAAAGTCTCTGACATCTAGGCTAAAAGTGATTTGGATTTCAAAAATATAGTAAAGCGCCGCTACGGTCGCTGCGCAGACAAAGCCACCAATCACAGGCTCTGGCAGTGAATACTTTCTTAATACTTCAGATCGCTCGATCAAACCTTTACCGATAAACAGTAATGAAATCGCGATCGTAAAAGAGAGCATTGGAGAAACTAGGGTTTCTGTCATGAGGTTATGGATTCCTAATAGTTAGATTATTCATAATATTGCGTACTATTAATAATCTAGGTTCACGCCAAAAAATCAAGCGATTATCTATGATAAAAACACCTAATATGGTTAATTCTGCGACGGTATTAATAGAGATTATAACTATAAAGCAATGATTAAAGGAACGGATATTAGGGAGGTATACAGATGAGGTGGGATATAGAGGCTCTAAAACGAGAAAACCCCAGCATTTCTGCTAGGGTTTTGAATAGTGGTGGAAGGATGGGGATTTGAACCCCAGATACGCTATAAACGTATACTCGCTTTCCAGGCGAGCGCCTTAAGCCACTCAGCCATCCTTCCACAAATTGTGTGTTGAGCATGTCACTCAACGAGGCGCTACTTTATTGATTCTGCTTGCTTTGGTCAAGGGGCATTCTCAAAAAAAGTGCCTTTTTCGGTTTGTTCGATTACAAATTAACTCATTAGATCAAAAACAAACCAAATTTCATTCTTTCGCTGCACTTACGCTTGTTGCTTTTCTTAAGCTTGTTGATAGTAGCCAGGAACTCGAAACCATTTACGACACATATCAAGGAAATAGCCGTAAAGTACGCCCATACCGCACGAGATAACTGCATTACTGGTGACAGCCGTAACGATCTGGTCGCCTGAAGCACCCACTGCCAACAAAATACCCGCATACACTGGAGACTGGAATAACACGTATGCCATCAAATCAGACAAGTTTTTCATCAATGAGCTTTCTGAAAGTTTTGCACCATTGCGTAAGAACCAATCACGAAAAACGCCATAAGGCCAAGCGATAGCAATGTTTACAGGAATAGATAACGTTCGAGAAGCAAGAGATTGCTCAAACGTCATACCAGAAATAAACACTTCTACGATCATGCCAGAAATAAAACAGAAAACGACCATAGCAAATGTATCCGCAGCTGCGTTTCGAATACAAAATGGACCACGAGACTTCATTGACGACAAACCTAAAATATATCACTGCTTAATTAGTGATTTAGTAACATATAAACAAGGCACATTTGCACCTCACCAGATAATGTCGCTATTAAATCACAAGATTAGTAGTCATACACTCCAAATTAAAAATCAAGTTGTAAATTAACAACCAAAAACCACTTTAAAAGCAGTCACTTTCACCAAAAAATCCAACCAAGGTCAAATATTGGACAGTTCGTCATTTACTTACCGTAATTAAACAACATTTAAGCCATAGGTAGATTTACAGTAATGATATTAATGACATCTTGTGTAGGTGGTGATCCTAAAGCAACCTGCTCTAACGCTTTATCGACTTGTTCAGTAAGTTCCGCGTTGTTCATAGCTTCAACGTGGACACGTAGGCTCTCTAGTGCAAATTGAATCAGTTCTAGGTTGTTGTCTTCTAGCGCCACATACAACGTCACTAACAGCTCTTCAGTGTTATCTTTGTTGCGAAGATCAGGTTTAGGCAGTGACTCGCTTTTACTTTTCGAATCGTGTGGTTTTACGTCTTGGCTTTCGAGCTCATCCGCTTTTACTTCATGGTATTGATAAAGCTTATTTGAATAGCGGAACAAGGCATCATCCAGTTCACGCTCGTCAATCGGCTTAGCAATAATATAATCCACACCTGCCCCCAACATACGCTCACGAGTCTCTTTAAAGACATCAGCCGTACAACCAAACACCAATACCGATGACACATCGCCTATCAAAGCACGAATAGCAGTGGTTGATTCAACGCCATCCATCACAGGCATATGGTTATCCATGAGCACCAAATCAAAGCGCTCAGCAACCACGGCTTGTATCGCAAGTTCACCGTTTTCGACGCTCTTACAGGTAAAGCCTTTACTGCTCATGAAGGCTTCAATGATCACCGTGTTAGTTCGGTTGTCCTCGACGATCAGTACCTTTAAGCCAGAGTAGTCCAACTTCTTATGTGGCAAACTCTCGATTTCTCCTGGCTGACATGGCTGAATCTTCAAGCGAACATCAAAACTCGTGCCTATCCCTTCTTCACTGGTGACGGTAATACTGCCATCCATCAACTGGGCAATTTTCTTCACAATCGCGAGGCCAAGGCCAGTACCGCCAAAACGCCTTGTGGTCGAAGACTCCGCTTGTTCAAACGGTTTAAAAATACGCTTCTGAGCTTCTTTAGAAATACCAATTCCGGTATCACGAACTCGAATGCTCAGATAGGTGTCACTCCCCTCTACAACTTCTTTCAGGTACACCTCAACAAAGCCTCTGGAGGTGAACTTCACCGCGTTGTTCAATAGATTAAACAAAATTTGGCGAAGGCGAGCTTTATCTGAGAAGTACCAACGACCCGAAGTCACCTCAGAGTACACTTTGAATTGAAGCCCTTTCTCGGAAGACAATGTGTAGTAAACACTGTTAATACTGCCGATGATCGAATCAAGCGGGAAACGCGTTTCATCAAGATCCAACCTGCCCTGCTCGATCTTCGAGAAGTCTAAGATCTCGTTGAGTAGAGTCATCATATGATCGCCGGACTCATACAAGCTCTTAAGATGCTTCTCTTGTTCAGAATTTAGAGGCGTTTTTAATAGGATTTGAGCGGTACCCAATACCCCATTCATCGGAGTGCGAATTTCATGTGACAAGGTCGCAAGGAAAGCGGTTTTTGCATTGGTGGATGCCTGAGCTTTAACCTTTTCCGCTTCGAGATAAATGGTCTTTTCGTTGAAGGTTTTAATCAAATGGCCGATTTCGTCATCACTCGAGTAATCCACATCAATGATTTCGCCGGCTTTCGAACTATCAACCTGTGCTGCAATCCTTGTGATTGGACTAATCAAATAACGGTTCAATAAGTAATACCCCGCCATGACACAAAGTAGCAATAGCGGAACAATACCGCCTTCAATGCTCATCACCTGACGAAACACTTCGTCTTCTACTCGTGATTTGGAGTTCACCACATCCACTTGCCAGCCGAAATCACCAAATTGATTGCTACTGATGTAAATGCCTTCAACGAGATTAAAGTTATGCGAAACCAACACTTGGTTAAGCTTATCTCTGAGCGTAATGCCAAGGTTGTATTCTTCGGCGTGGTTCTTGATAAAACCAAGCAGCTCTTCGAGCGAGAGATCCACCGTGGCAACACCGGCAAAAGTACCGTCGTAATAATAAGGGGAAGACGCCGTAATCATTCGAACGTGTGTGTATGGATCGATATACACATCGCTCCAAGAGATCGTGCCTTGTTTTTGGTTGACGACAGAGGTGTACCAATACTCTTCTTGATAAGGGGCATTTTGGGGGTTGTTGTAAGAATATATCTGGTCGATTATTCCATCGTCGGCTTTATTAAAAAAGTAACTGTTGAGAAGCTTTTTAGAATCAAGCGCATAAGGTTCGGGCCAAATACCGGCACTGACAATCGTATCGTCGCTCGCCGCCAACATGGACTTAAAGAGCGGAATAACATCATCACCGTTACGATGCGCTTGAGCAAACCCAACGAGACTGTCTACGAAGCCTCGAGAACTACTGAGTGGCTCTGTAATCAATGCGGATAACAGTTGCGTACGCAAGTCGAGGTTTTGTTGTAATTTGACGCGCACAGGGGATTCTACGACGTAATACGTCACACTACCGACAATGGCAATAAACATCGCAAGGTATAATCCAAGCGCTACCATGCTTTTTTTCTTTAAAGACGACCGTATCTGCATAATTCTTTTATTGTTTTCTTTTCTGTTAAACCTAGTGTTTATCATCCATGACATCAAGCCTTTTTAGATTGAAGCTTGATTGGCACAAGTTCATTGGTACTATAAGCGCAAATATGTTCCCTTTTACGGTACCTCACTTTGACTTTACAAGATATTCTTGCGCTTCCAGAGTTGGAAGGAAAGCTAATCACAGAACACAAAACAATGGGCTTTGTCACTGCAATGGCAGCGGCACCGAATGTGTTAACCCCGCATGAGTGGCTACCGTTCTTATGGGGTGGCGAAGAAGTCGCACCTTTTACGGATGGTGAACAGCTAGAAAGCTACATTGAAGTTATCATCGAGCTTTGGAATAAAACCCGCCCAGAACTGATTGAAGGGACTTGGGTTTGGCCTGAAGCTTGTCAATTAGACGACGAAGAAGTGGTGAACACTGCCGCTCGTGATTTTTGTGAAGGCTTGCTTCAAGGCTGGCAGATTGCTCGCGACGATTGGGAAACACTAATGCCTGAAGAGAGCGAAGATAACGCACTCGTTGGCGGTGTCCTGCTGTCACTGAGCATGCTTTACGATCCAGAAACGTCAATTGCTACGCTTGCAGAGCAAGGCATCGAAGGCCTAGAGCAGTTCGAAGAGATCTTTAACGCTGTTCCTGTGATGCTTTGCGGACTAACGCAGCGTGGCATTGCACTGGCTGAAGCTCAATAACAGTTAGCTTTATACAAGCCAAAAGGCCTCATTATGAGGCCTTTTTTAGTTTTCAGACGAAATAAAATAGTCGCTTTAGAAGCCTTTCCAATCGAAGTCATCAATTCGCTCATCAGCAATATAAAACAGCTTAGTGCCACTGCTGACCACTTGATCTAACTCTGGGTTGAGTTCAATACCGCTCCCCGTATCAATGGCGATCAGAGTTGCTTGATACTTCTCTTTAAACACTGAGAAAATAGGCGCGACGGTGACAGACTCAGCGTCTTCAGGGAAATACGTTGAATACTGTGTCATGCCTCTTGTTGAGCTCAATAATTCTTGGTGAAGCGCACTGGAACCTGGGTCTACCGCAGCCTTTGCTAGCATCTCAGCACCCACCGCTGGAATACATTCTGAGTTAGGGCAATGCTTGTGTAACAAATCGCTCAGCGCTTCATCTTTAAAGTAAACAAGAAGGTGCGCTTTAGGGTTTCGGTTGGCACAGTAAAGCGCCGCAGATAACGTAATGTCGTCTTCTGGGTTATCAATCAGGATGCAACTTGCAGACTCAATGCCCGTTTTCTCCATCTCTTTGCCATCGGTGTAGCTGTTTACTTTGACGAAATTGATTTCACCGGGTAACGGGTTCTCGATATCTGAACGCGTACATAGCACGATTGGTCGTTTACCCGTTTCTTCGTGTTGTAGCATGCGGATGAGATGAATGGTTCTTTGCTCATTCCACCCCAACATCAAAATGTGGTTGTCCACTCTAACTCTCCTTTTTCCTAGCAAGCCCGCTCGCCAATATTCAACACCTTCTGTCGCCACTTTACCGAGCAACGCGGCAAAAAGGCTCAACCCGCCTGGAATCACAAATAGAATAACGATCCACTGCCCCGCTACCGTGGTCGGTGATAAATCACCATAACCAACCGTAGAAGCCGTCACCACCAAGTAGTAAGCGAATACGGTAACCGAACTGGTTAAATCTGTTTCACCCGCCAAATACAGCATCGACCACGATAAAGCGATGTAGCCAAGAAAAGTGAACAGTAAGTTTTTGCCATTCAAAACAAAGATGTTTGCTTTGATCCAGCGTTTGAGTTGTAACCAGATTATCATTCGAGCCTCTAATCTTTTCCTCTTACTTACATGCTAGAAAAAATACGCGATATCAACAAGATGTATCATCAGAAAAAGATACATGACCACAAGATTGATATTGGCGGCCTATACGCAGATACAAAAAAACCAGCACTATTGGCTGGTTTTTTTATTGGTTAGATAAAAGAACGACTTACGCGTTACCTTTTACCTGCACATTTAACTGCTCTGCAAAATCTAGCATGCGGTTCAATGGAATAAGAGACTTCACGCGTAATTCGTCAGAAACGAAGATTTCGTGTTGCTCACCACCATTCTCAAGCGCGTTTTCAATCGCTTCAAGGCCGTTCATTGCCATCCAAGGACAGTGTGCGCAGCTACGACACGTTGCACCAGCACCCGCTGTCGGCGCTTCAATCAGCTCTTTTTCAGGAACCAATTGCTGCATCTTGAAGAAGATGCCTTTGTCTGTCGCAACAATCATCTGTGGATGAGGCAGCTCTTTTGCTTTCTTGATCAGTTGGCTTGTTGAGCCTACAGCGTCAGCCAGTTCAACCACGCTTGCTGGTGATTCTGGGTGAACCAAGATAGCCGCTTCTGGGTATACCGATTTCATTTTCTTCAAAGCATCAGCTGAGAACTCATCATGAACGATACACTCACCTTGCCAAAGCAACATGTCAGCGCCAGTTTGATTTGCGATGTAAGAACCTAGGTGACGGTCTGGCCCCCAAATAATGGGTTTGCCTTCAGCGTCTAGGCTTTCAACGATTTCTAAAGCGATGCTCGACGTAACTACCCAGTCTGCACGAGCTTTAACAGCTGCAGAGGTGTTCGCGTATACAACCACAGTGTGGTCAGGGTGAGCATCACAAAATTCTGTAAATTTGTCAGCTGGACAGCCAAGATCAAGCGAACATTCAGCTTCAAGTGTTGGCATTAAAATGCGTTTTTCAGGAGTAAGAATCTTTGCAGACTCACCCATGAAACGAACACCAGCGATGATCAAAGTGCTTGCTGAGTGACGGTTACCGAACTTAGCCATCTCTAATGAATCGCCAACGAAACCACCAGTTTCTTCTGCCAGAGCCTGAATTTCAGGATCGGTGTAGTAGTGTGCAATTAGAACTGCATCTTTTTCTTGAAGTAGTTTTTTGATGTTTGCGATGTGGGCCTGTTTCTGAGCGTCGCTCAATGGAACTGGCTTAGGCGGAAACGGGTAAACTGTATCGATTTTATCTAGTATATGACTCATTGCTCTTGCTCTACGCAACTTCTTCCGAGAATCCGAGTATTCTACACAGGACAGCGATTGGGATCAAAAAGGATTGGTTGCAAGCGGTGACTAGCTAATGCTTAAAACGCATAAACAAGGCGATGTGTTGTCATCACTAGCAAGAGAAGTAAACACTAAACGGAAGTGAACAGGTATAAAAAAGAGGCGCCTAAGCACCCCTATTTTGGTTATAAGTGGGTTTTGGCCACTTTAGCCGAAGCACTGTTTGGGTGCTCGGTTACGACTTGTTGGTAATATTTCTTAGCTTGCGTCGCGTTGTTGTTGCGCGCTGCTATGTCACCAAGCTTAACCAGTGCATCTGCTCGCTTGTTTGAGTCTTTGTACGACACAACAGCAGCGAAGCTCTTCACGGCTTCTTTATCTTGCTTCTTAGCGAAATAAAGCTGACCTAACCAGTAATGTGAGTTAGGTGTGAAGGTAGAATCTGGGAAGTCTTTTTGAAACTTTTGGAATGCAGCGATAGCACCCGTGTAGTCTCGTTGCTTTAGAATCATATCTACAGCATTTTGATAAGCAGTTTGCTCATCCACATCAGTACTGAACGTACCAGAAGCGTCTTTAGAGCCTTCGCTCGCCGCCACTGCTACCGTTGCTGTTCCTGCTGCTTTCACCTCGCCTCTTACGCGATCCAGTTCAATGAACAGTTCACGCTGACGCTCTAGCATTTGCTTCATATCGTAGCTGTTTCGTTCCAGATCACCACGAAGTTCACTGATCTCCAGTGCCATGTCGTCGATTTGCTGTTGCATTTGAAGCTGAACGAGATTGCGATTTTGAAGCAGGCGCTCTAAACGCTCAATATCTGATTCGTTAGATGCTGATCGAGAGGAAGATGATGAATTGGTTGCGGTGCTATTGAGATCGGATACTGGAGCTGGTGCAGCGAACGCGGTGTTCGCTGCACTTGCCAGTAACGAAAGCAAAATGACTCGCTTTGTGTTACTGAACATGAGGCAATTCCTCAATTATATAGTCTACTAAAATTAGTAAACTAGTACTGCGCGACGGTTTTTAGCGTACACATCTTCAGATTGACCTAGAAGAAGTGGCTTCTCTTCACCGTAGCTTACGATAGAGATTTGGTCAGCTTGAACACCTAGAGCTTGTAGGTATTTCGCTACAGCTTGTGCACGACGCTCGCCAAGTGCGATGTTGTACTCAGGAGTACCGCGCTCATCAGCGTGACCTTCGATAGTAACGTTCATGTCAACGTTCTTAACTAGGTATGCTGCGTGAGCTGCTAGCATTTCTTCGTAATCGCCAGCGATAGTAGAGTTATCGAATGCGAAGTAGATTGTTTGAGTTTCACGTAGCGCTTGCTCTTTAAGCTCTTGCTCAGACAGTTGACCGTTAGCGTCAATTGGCGTTACAACAGTTGTGTCTACATTGCCTTCTGAACCTGAAGTTGTTTGGTTGCTTTCAGTACCAGATGTTGCAGATGTTGCTTCATCAGTTGAGCTACATGCCGTTACTGCCATCACTGGTAGTGCAATCATCAAGCCTTTAAGAACTTTGTTAAGTTGCATCTTTTTTTCCTTACGTTATCAAACTTAGTTTCTACAGCGACTAAGAGTGCTATAGATAGTTAAATGCCACAATAGTTAACACTATCAATAGCTAAAAGAATATGTAATTTTCCCTAGAGGAACGGTGACCATGCAGGCGCTCTTACGCGTCCGTTAGTTGCCGGTAATCTAGCTTTAAAACGTCCATCGATAGAAACCATCGATAGTACATTTGTTTTGTTGTAAATAGAGCTATAGATAACCATACCTCCATTCGGTGCAATACTTGGAGACTCATCTAACAATGTTTTTGTTAGTACCTGAACCGCACCGGTTTCCAAATCTTGCTTAGCCAAGTTAAAACCTGAGTTGCTGCGATTCACCATGATCATGAATCGACCATCAGGAGTGATCTGGCCACCTAAGTTTTGGCTACCTTGCCAAGTAATACGAGAAGTCGAATTATTGGACAAATTTACATTATAAATCTGTGGTTTACCACCACGATCCGATGTGAAAATAAGAGACTTGCCATCTGGGTGCCAGAATGGTTCAGTATTATTCGAACGGCCGCGGGTAATTTGAGTCAGCTTACGGCTAGCAAGGTCAAGTGTGTACACCTGAAGGCTGCCCGTTTTCGACAATACCAATGCCAATGTTTTACCATCTGGCGAGAATCTTGGCGCACCATTGTGACGAGGGTATGACGTCACTTTCTCACGTTCACCCGTGTAAATATTCATGATGAATATTTCAGCTTGGCCATTCTGGAAGCTCACATAAGCTAGCTTTTTGCCGTCTGGTGACCATGCTGGAGACATGAGAGGCTGCTTAGAACGAAGTACTAAACGCTCGTTAAAGCCATCGTAGTCAGCAACACGAAGTTGATACGGGTACTTGTCTTTATCGTTCACTACCACGTAAGAGATACGAGTTAAGAACGCGCCTTTCTCACCAGTTAGCTCTTCATACACTAGGTCTGAGATACGGTGTGCGTACTCTCTCAAGCGATTACCAGGAACCGTAGCCTTCTTATTGAATAGAACGTGATCTTTAGAAAGCACTAATTGGCCTTCATCACTCAGCGCACGACTTTGTCCTTTGGTCAGTTGACCACGAACAATGTCGATCAATTGGTAATTCACCACATACTGCCCTTCGGCATTTTTAGTGATACTACCGGTAAGCAATGAGTCAACACCTAGGTTAGTCCAAGCATCAAAGTTAACCTCAGTTTCGCTGTAAGGCGTTTGAGGCATTTTGCTTGTCGCAACTGGGCTGAATTTACCACTGCGCTGTAAGTCAGAAGCGATAACCGCTGATACATCGTGTGGCAATGGCTCTGAGCCTTCCCAACGGAAAGGTACAATAGCGATAGGTCTTGCAGAGTTAATACCGTCTGTAATAACCAGCTCCAGCGCTGCATGTGCAAACTGGCTGCTTGTAGCTATTAAGAAAACAAAACTCAGTAATAGTTTCTTTAACACAAGTTCGTCCTTTTACTCTGGTGATACAGTTAAGTTAATGTCTTTCAGTGAGTTCACAATGTCTGGGTCTTTAGGCAACGGGTAAGATTGTACTTGTGCCACCGCACGCTTGGTTGCTGCACATAAACGGCTATCGCCATCTAAGATACTCAAACTACCCAATATCGCGTTAGAGCCCGTTGGAATCAGCTTAAGGTTCACTCGACATGAGCGTCCTCGATAGCTGTCTTCTAACAACAGGTTCTGTTGAATCAGTTGGGTATAGATAGCCCCGTAACGTTGCGCTTCATCAGTGATAAATTGTTGTCTTGCTGAAGAGTTTTGAGTCGCTTCCGTTTCAAGCCCAGCAAAGATATCGTTCAATGCGGCTTCTTGTTGTTTACGCTCTTTTTCTGCTTTTGCAGCAGCTTCTTTTGCCTTACGGGCTTTCTCTGCTGCGGCTGCCGCTTCTTTCTCTTTCGCTATGCGTTGCTTTTCCGCGAGTTCAGCGGCTTCTTTCTCTTTACGAGCTTTGTCTGCTGCCTCTTTCGCTGCTTTTTCTTTTGCCACGCGTTCTTGTTCAGCTTTTGCGATTGCCGCTTCTTTGGCTTTACGCTCGTTCTCGGCTTTCACTAACGCAGCTTCTTTTAGCTTACGGTCAGCTTCGGCTTTAGCGGCTTTCTTTTGCTCTTGCTGTAAACGCGCTTCTTCAGCTTTGCGTTGTTTCTCTTTCTCAACTCGACGCTTTTCAGCTTCACGAGTTGCTTTAGCTTCTTTCGCTTGCTGTTCTTTTAGCTTGCGAATATTTTCTTCTTCAGCTTTACGATTCTTTTCAAGTCGTTCGCTTTCACGTCTTAGTTTGTCAAGACGCTCTTGCTCTTTCTTGCTTGCCGCTTCTCTTTGTTGACGAATCTGTTGAGCTTGCTGGCGAACCAACTGAGGATCAATCACCACTGCTTGAACCATCTGCCCTGTAGGCTTTGGCTCTGACATCGTGAAATCCGCCCCCCAAATGAGCGCAACGAATAAAATGACGTGCAGCCCAAGAGAAATAAGAAGCGGTGATCTGAAATTATTGGATTTTTTATTATTCGCTTTCATGAATGCTACGGAGCTATTCCCTTATATCCGTTAAAAGGCCAACCTTTGGCACACCTGCACGGCTTAATTCATCAAGTAATAAAACCACTTCAGCGTATGGCGTTGCGGCATCACCGCCAACCGCCACTGGAGAATTCGGCTTCAAAGACAACTCAGCTTTTACTCGGACGATAATATCTTCCATGGATAAGCCACGTTGTACTTCTTCGTCATTCACGCTCAAACCAAGCTCACCGTCTTTGTTCACTTCAACGATAATAAAGCTCGCGTTGTCGTCACCCAGTAGGTCTTGTGCCGATTTAGCCGTTGAAGCCTGAGGCAATTCAACGTCGACACCTTGAGTAACAAACGGCGAAGTCACCATAAAAATGATCAGCAAAACAAGCATAACGTCGATGTAAGGTACAACGTTAATCTCTGCTGTCATTTTGCGTTTTTTAGGTTGGTATCCAGCCATCTATTATTCCCTGCCAGCCATCGCTTGACGGTGAAGAATACTGTGAAACTCTTCAGAGAAAGTCGCGTAGTTGTGTTCTAGCTTGCCTACTCGGCTGCTGAAGCGGTTGTACGCCATTACCGCTGGAATCGCAGCGAATAGACCCATTGCTGTTGCGATCAGTGCTTCTGCAATACCAGGAGCAACCATTGCGAGCGTCGCTTGCTTCACTTCACCTAATGCGATGAATGAGTGCATGATGCCCCAAACCGTACCAAATAGGCCGATGTATGGGCTGATAGAGCCAACGGTCGCCAAGAAAGGTAAGTTAGTTTCTAGTTCATCAATCTCACGAGCAACGGCAACGCGCATCGCACGGCCAGTGCCTTCCATAATGAAGTCAGGTGATGTTGCATTCGATTTACGAAGGCGAGCGAACTCAGTAAAGCCTGCGTAGAAAATTTCTTCAGTACCAGAAAGCTCGTCTTTGCGTTTGTTGCTCTCTTGGTACAGTTTTGCAAGATCAACGCCTGACCAAAATTTGTCTTCAAACACTTCTGTTTGTTTAGAAGCTTGAGATAACACTTTACTTCTTTTTATGATCATCGCCCAAGAAACAACAGACATGCCCATAAGAGTCAGCATGACCATCTTAACTAGTAAACTAGCTTCTAAAATTAGGCCTAAGATTGAGATTTCAGCAGTCACTATTCGTTAGCTCCGTGAGAATAAATGTTGGCATTGCTTTGGGTTTCATTTTTTGATTATCGATACATGCTACCTTAACCATTGCTTTACACAATGCCTTGCCATCAGGATTTACGATCTCTTGACAGAAGACCAAGGTAGCTCGTTTCAACTCGTAAATATTTGTAATGACTTGTAAAGAATCATCAAGACGCGCGCCTTGAATAAAATCAATGTCCATATGTCGGACTACAAAACCGATGTTTTGTTCTAACAATACTTGCTGAGAAACGCCAATTGAGCGCAACATCTCAGTTCGAGCGCGTTCGAAAAACTTAAGATAGTTTGAATGGTATACAACGCCACCCGCATCGGTGTCTTCGTAATACACAGTCACTGGCCACGTAAATAGCTTAGATAATCCCTGCAATTTGCTACCACAATCCAAAACGATAAAGATCTCACTATAACCTAACTCCTTATCATTAATAGTATATCGCTGTGAATTTTTTGATTTGAGAGACGAAAAAAAAGGCCATCTGTATAAGATGACCTCTTTTTGGCTAAAAACCCAACAAGTATAAAGGCTCACGTTGTTATGAACCTAAATCCTTTGCCTTTTATAGAAGGCGCAGCGTCGTTAGGTAGAGCAAAATTGTGAGTGAAACATATGGGCTAAACAGTAGCTGCCACATCCAAGCTCTTGGCTTAAATCCGATACCGTAAACCATGCTTGAGCATACTGCCCAAATGAACATTGGCCCGATGATCGCGTTAAAGCCACCGATGCTTGTCGCATACGCTTCAGGATCCCACATCACTAAACCCACATGCATGAAACCCAATACTAGGGATAAGGCTCTAAGCAGAGTCTTATCCATTGGTTGATGCAGCTTAGCGATTTGCTCTGCGAGATTACTCACTGTCTTTGTCCATCATTTCTGAATGCTCTAGCCATAGAGCATTGATGATGCCGAATGCACATGCTAGAAGTACACCCAAAATCCATGCGAAATACCACATAAAATTTCTCCTAAGTTATTTAACTTCTAGCTTAGTAAGCTGAAACGTCGTTATCTTCGATGTGTTTCTTATCTAGACGACCGAACATTTTGTAGTATGTCCAAGTTGTGTAGCCAAGAATCACAGGAACCATTACCGCCGCAACAGCAGTCATTAGGCCAAGAGTTAGCTCACTTGCCGTAGAATCCCACATAGTCAAACTATGGTTAGGGTTCAGGCTTGATGGCATTACGAATGGGAACATTGCAAAACCAGCAGTCAAAATAACACCAGCATTAGATAGACTCGAGAACAAGAATGCGAAGCCACCGCGTTCAAGGCGAGATGCAATCACAGCAAGTAGTGGCATTGCTACACCAAGAATCGGTGCTGCCCACATTGCAGGGTACGTTTCGAAGTTTGTCATCCAAGCACCCACTTGAAGTGATACTTCTTTGTTTAGTGGGTTTGAGTCAGCAAACGTATCGATAGTGCTCGTAATTACATAGCCTTCGATAGATTGAACCCAGAAACCACCAATAACGAATAGAGCAATAGCAATTAGGCCAGTGATCTGAGCAACGTTACGAGCACGAGCGTGCAGCGCTTCTGTTGTCTTCATTTGAAGCCATGTTGCACCTTGCATCACGAACAACATCAGAGCCAACACACCACAAAGCAATGCAAATGGGTTAAGCAGAGCGAAGAACGTACCATGGTACTTAGACATCATAAATTCGTTCAGTTCAAATGGAACACCTTGTAGTAGGTTACCAAATGCCACACCGAAAATGATTGGTGGTACTGCGCCACTAAAGCAAAGTGCGTAGTCCCAAGTTTTGCGCCATTTTGGATCTTCGATCTTTGAACGGTAGTCAAGAGCAAGTGGACGTAACCAAAGTGCAGCTAGCGTTACGTACATTGCGAAGTAAAAACCAGAGAAAGACGTCGCGTAAACCAGTGGCCATGCAGCAAACAATGCACCACCCGCAGTGATAAGCCAAACTTGGTTACCATCCCAGTGAGGGGCAATCGTGTTTAGCATAATACGACGTTCAGTGTCGCTCTTACCGATAACAGGTGACAGAGCGGCAACACCCATATCAAAGCCATCAGTTACGGCGAAACCAACCAGTAGAACACCGATCAATACCCACCAAATAAGTCGTAAGCTTTCGTAATCAAACATAATATTCCCTCACTTATACTTCAACTGAACGGCTAACTTTGTCTTCAACAGAGTTATCGTTTTGTTCGAAGTGGTAACGGCCTGTCTTCAAGCTACTTGGACCTTTACGTGCGAATTTCAGCATTAGGTAAACTTCAGCAATCAAGAACACTGTGTAAAGTGCCAGGATAGCGAATAGAGAAGTCCAAAGCTGTTCAATAGTCAGTGCTGATGCAGCAACGTTAACCGGTAGGATTTCACCAACCGCCCATGGTTGACGACCAAACTCAGCAACGAACCAACCTGCTTCAATCGCAATCCAAGGAAGTGGGATTGAGAATAGCGCAGCTTTAAGTACCCATGGTTTCTGTTCGATTTTCTGACGACACGTTTGAACAAACGCAGCACCGAATACAAACAGCATGATGAAGCCACAAGCAACCATCAGACGGAATGACCAGAATAGAGGCCAAACTGTTGGGATAGAATCATCCGCAGCCATTTGGATTTGGTCTTCAGTTGCATCAACAACGTCGTCTGTGTAGCGCTTAAGAAGCAAGCCGTAACCTAGGTCACCTTTCACTTCGTCGAACGCAGCCATGTTTTCTTCAGACTTATCGCCTGCACGTAGCTTTTCAAGCAGCTCGTACGCGTACATACCAGTACGGATACGATCAACGTGGTCATCACGTAGGTCACGTAGGCCCGTTACTTCAGTATCAAGCGAACGCGTTGCGATGATACCCATTACGTAAGGAATTTTAATTGCGTAGTCAGTATTCATTGTCTCTTGGTTTGGAATACCAAAAACAGTAAATGCGGCTGGTGCTTCTTCAGTGTGCCATTCCGCTTCTACAGCAGCGAGCTTCACTTTTTGAACTTCACCAAGCTCGTAACCAGATTCATCACCTAGTACGATTACTGACAAGATCGCCGCCATACCGAAAGACGCTGCAATCGCGAAAGAGCGACGAGCAAAGGCAAGGTCACGACCTTTAAGAATGTAGTATGAGCTGATACCAAGGATGAACATTGCACCCGTTGTGTAACCAGACGCTACTGTGTGTACGAATTTAACTTGTGCTACTGGGTTTAGTACAACTTCAGCGAAGCTCACCATTTCCATACGCATAGTTTCAAAGTTAAATTCCGCACCCACTGGGTTTTGCATCCAGCCGTTTGCTACCAAGATCCAAAGCGCAGAGAAGTTAGAGCCAAGTGCTACTAACCAAGTTACCGCTAAGTGCTGACGCTTTGACAGTCTGTCCCAACCGAAGAAGAATAGGCCAACAAAAGTAGACTCTAGGAAGAATGCAACAAGCGCTTCGATAGCTAGCGGAGCACCAAAAATGTCGCCAACATAGTGAGAATAGTAAGACCAGTTAGTACCAAACTGGAACTCCATGGTTAAGCCTGTCGCTACACCAAGAGCAAAGTTAATACCAAACAATTTACCCCAGAACTTGGTCATGTCCTTGTAAATTTGCTTGCCAGTCATTACATAAACTGACTCCATAATGGCAAGTAGAAATGCCATACCTAAAGTCAGTGGAACAAATAGGAAGTGATACATCGCTGTAAATGCAAACTGCAATCGCGACAGATCAACAACATCAATCATGGTAACTCCTTTGTGTCGGCTGAATGACACTTGTGTGATTATTCACCGCAAAAATCCATGTTAAAACAATTTATGCAATTGTTATTACAAATTGAAATTTGTAGCAAAAACGTACCGTTATAGTTAGATTATTGTTAAGCATGAGCTAATATAGCTGGCGCTAATATTACTGGTAAAATCAGTATGTTTCAAAAGGTTTATGGGAGAACCCTGCGTTGATTTGTATCAAATTTATTCGAGCAAATTAGAGTTATTTTTGTACACTTATGATTAAAATCACACCAATTATGCTTGTCTTAATAACAGCGCATGATATCTGTGACAAATGCTCAGCACCGCCTCAACATCCTAATTACAACTACCTATAAAGTATTAACAAAAATATGACAACTTATTTCATTTCCTGTTATCTAAATCAAACCTGAAATCAAAGTTTCCATTTTTGAAGCTCCCTTTTCGATCTTTTTATCGACTCGCTCAAAGAGTTGTTATTCAGTAAAAAGCAAAAAAACCCAGCGCTTATGCAACTGGGATCTTTAAAAATGAATAATTTAACGATTGGAGGGTTTATCTATTCCAAAGTGTAAATACGCTCTGTCGGTCGCGATTCGACCTCTTGGCGTCCTTTGTAGGTAACCTTGTTGAATCAAGTAAGGTTCTAACACATCTTCAATAGTGTCTCTCTCTTCACCAATCGCGGCAGCCATGTTGTCGATACCTACCGGACCACCACCAAACTTCTCCATAATCGCCAGCAGAAGCTTTCTATCCATGTAGTCGAAACCTTTAGCATCGACATCCAACATGTTTAGCGCTTTGTCAGCAACCTCCGGACAAATATGCCCGTCGCCTTTTACTTCCGCATAATCACGAACACGGCGCAGTAGACGGTTAGCAATACGTGGCGTACCACGAGCTCGGCGAGCAACTTCTAGCGCCCCTTCGGACTCCATAGAAAGACCAAGGCAATCTGCACTGCGCTGAACGATGTTTTGTAGATCTTCAACCTTGTAGTACTCAAGACGCTGAGTAATACCAAAACGGTCACGTAACGGCGATGTCAGTGAGCCAGCACGAGTGGTTGCGCCAATCAAAGTAAAAGGAGGAAGGTCAATCTTGATAGAGCGTGCCGCTGGGCCTTCACCAATCATGATATCTAATTGGTAGTCTTCCATTGCAGGGTACAACACCTCTTCAACCACAGGGCTTAAACGGTGAATCTCATCAATGAACAGGACATCATTTTCTTCGAGATTGGTCAGTAACGCCGCTAGGTCGCCTGCTTTTTCTAGAACAGGGCCTGAAGTCGTACGAATGTTGACATCCATCTCATTGGCAACAATGTTCGCCAACGTGGTTTTACCCAAGCCTGGAGGGCCAAATATCAACAGATGGTCGAGCGCCTCGTTACGCAGTTGTGCCGCTTTGATGAAAATCTCCATCTGGCCACGAACGTGATCCTGACCTTGATAGTCAGCCAGTGCTTTAGGGCGTATTGCACGATCAATGACATCTTCATCTTTGAATACTGGGTTATCCGGTGCAATAAGGCGATCGGCTTCAATCATAAATTCTGCTATTCCTAACTATGCTCTTGTTGACTCTGCGCTTCTTGACTCTGTGTAAAGGCAAAGTGAATGAGTCTATTTTGTCGAACAAGTATATTGGGTATTAAACCATCGATTTCAGAGCTTCGCGAATCAACTGTTCGCTGGTCATGCCATCTTTAGCCACTTGAGAAACCACCTTGGAAGCTTGAGTCGGCTTGTAGCCTAATGCAAGTAGCGCACTTACCGCTTCTTCTTCCGCGTCGTGAACGGTTGGCATAGAATCAATCGGAGCTGCATCTGTCGCTGGAGTAAACAAGTCACCCGCGCCCCACCCTTTCAGGCGGTCTTTCATTTCAACAACCAGACGTTCAGCGGTTTTCTTACCCACACCCGGAAGTTTAACCAGCGTCGAGATGTCTTCACGTTCAACACTTTGAACAAACTGGCTAGCCGTCATGCCTGAAAGAATGCCAAGGCCTAGCTTAGGGCCCACACCGTTCGCTTTGATCACTTCACGGAACAGCGCACGCTCTTTAACCGTGTTAAAACCATAAAGTAGCTGCGCATCTTCACGTACAACAAAGTGCGTGTAGATGATTGCCTCTTCGCCCACGTTTGGTAATTCGTAAAAACAGCTCATTGGCATTTGAACTTCATAGCCAACGCCACTCACTTCGATTAGTAATTCTGGTGGCTGTTTTTCTATTAATGTACCGCGTAGACGTCCGATCACAATTCACTCTCTTGATGGAATATAATTTGAGGGACAGAATATAAAAGAACTGGATGCTTATCCAGTTCTTTGTGTTTATTAGGATGATTTATTTAAGCTTGCTTAGCTTAAGAAACCGAATGATTCTGGCTTCAGAAACGCCATAGCCTATGGTTATCGGTAACGCCCTTTTCTTGCTCCTGTTGCTTTACCCGCAAGCGCTATCAAAGTTTTATTGGTGTTGGCGTGAGTGATCGCTACGCCTAGAGCATCGGCAGCATCGGCCTGTGGTTTAGCGGGTAACTTAAGCATGCTCATCACCATGTTCTGAACCATCGACTTATCTGCACCACCATTGCCTGTCACCGCTTGTTTGATTAGACGAGCCGCATATTCATGAACGGGGAGATCAGCATTTACCGCTGCCACTATCGCACTGCCACGCGCTTGTCCCAGCTTAAGTGCAGAATCCGCATTCTTCGCCATGAAGACCTGCTCTATCGCAAACACATCCGGTTGGAACTGAGTAATGATTTCGCTCACACCTGCATAGATCTGCTTGAGGCGACCCGGTAACTCTTTTTCTGAGGTGCGAATGCAACCACTCCCTAAGTAATATAGGTGGCGGCCATTTTGACGAATAACACCGTAACCGGTAATGCGTGAGCCAGGGTCAATCCCTAATATAATAGACATAACTTCAAATACTGATTATTTATACATGCTTTATGAGCTTAGTATATCGAACGCAAAAAAAAATGCCCGTCAAATTAACGGGCATTTTATTGTTCTACTGCGAAACTAAGTTCTTTAGAAAGTTAGGCTAATCGTTTGATTAGTCTTCTTTCTTCGCTAGTTTAACTGCAATTGCTAGCTCTTCCAGTGATGCTGGGTTCGCTAGGCTTGGCGCGTCTGTTAGTAGACATGCTGCAGCTGTTGTTTTCGGGAATGCGATAACGTCACGGATGTTCTCTGTACCACAAAGTAGCATCGCTAGACGGTCAAGACCGAATGCTAGACCAGCGTGCGGTGGAGTGCCGTATTGAAGAGCATCTAGTAGGAAGCCGAACTTCTCTTGTTGCTCTTGTGCTTCGATACCTAGGATACCGAATACAGCCGTTTGCATTTCTGCGTTGTGAATACGTACAGAACCGCCGCCTACTTCGTAGCCGTTGATTACCATGTCGTATGCATCAGAGTTTGCTGCTGCTGGGTTCGCTTTTAGCTCTTCCGCGTTCACACCTAGTGGCGATGTGAATGGGTGGTGCATTGCGTGTAGGTTACCTTCGCCGTCTTCTTCGAACATTGGGAAGTCAACAACCCACAGTGGAGCCCATGCAGATGTGTCTGTTAGCTCTAGATCAGTACCTAGTTTAAGACGAAGTGCGCCCATTGCTTCAGCAACGATGCCCGCTTTGTCTGCGCCGAACAGAATGATATCGCCAGATTCAGCTTGAGTGCGATCTAGAATACCGTTGATTACGTCTTCGCTTAGGAATTTAGCAACTGGAGATTGAATACCTTCCATGCCTGCTGCACGGTCGTTAACCTTCATCCATGCTAGGCCTTTCGCGCCGTAGATGTTTACGTGTTCTGCGTAACCATCGATTTGCTTACGAGTTAGCTTAGCACCACCTGGTACACGGATAACCGCTACACGACCTTTTTCGTCGTTAGCTGGGCCAGAGAATACTTTGAACTCAACGTCTTTAACTAAGTCAGCAACGTCCACTAGCTCTAGTGGGTTACGTAGATCTGGCTTATCAGAACCGAAACGACGAATCGCTTCAGAGAAAGGCATTACTGGGAATTGACCTAGTTCAACATCTAGAAGCTCTTTCCACATATCGTGAACTAGCTTTTCAGTGATGTTACGTACTTCTTGAGAAGACATGAACGATGTTTCGATATCGATCTGAGTAAATTCAGGCTGACGGTCAGCACGTAAATCTTCATCACGGAAACATTTAACGATTTGGTAGTAACGATCAAAACCAGACATCATCAGCAGTTGTTTGAACAGCTGAGGAGATTGAGGAAGCGCGTAGAAGCTGCCTTTGTGAACACGGCTTGGTACTAGGTAGTCACGAGCACCTTCTGGCGTCGCTTTAGTTAATACTGGCGTTTCGATGTCTAGGAATAGGTTCTCATCAAGGAAACGACGAACGAAGCTAGAAGCGCGTGCACGAAGCTTGATACGGTCGCTCATTTCTGGACGACGAAGATCGATGTAACGGTACTTAAGACGCTGCTCTTCAGAGTTCGTTTGGTTGAAGTCTAGTGGAAGCGCTTCTGAACGGTTGATGATCTCTAGACCCGTCGCGTAAAGCTCTACTTCACCAGTAGCCATGTCTTTATTTACTTGGCTGTCAGGACGAACACGTACTTCACCAGTAAATTTGATACAGAATTCATTACGCAGTTGGTTAGCGATCGGGAAGATATCTTTCATATCTGGATCGACAACAACCTGAACGATGCCTTCACGATCACGCATATCAATAAAGATAAGACCGCCTAAATCACGGCGACGGTTTACCCAGCCGCACAATTCTACAGTTTGTCCCGCCAGGGACTTGTTCAGGTTACCACAGTAATGGGTACGCATAATGAATTTCCCAATCTCTTAATTATTTACTAATTTCCAAGCTGTCAGTGGTCATTCCACACAACAGAGCAAAGAAACATTTATACGCGGAAACTCGCTTAAAATCGACCTTCCACATTCGAATTTATTGTGTTTTATCTGGCTTTGCTGCTTTTTAGCCCACCAAGTGCGCAAAGATTCATCAAAACCGAAAAAATTGCGATAATTATATCTCGAAAGTACCTTAATCAGCAAAACTCTCGTACAGTTGATTTTCATTTCGATTAAAAGCAGTAATGTGATGACTAATGGTGCAAAAACAATGGACACTTTACCTTTAAGACTTGGATTAACCATGTGGTCTCACTCTGAGTGGCAAAGTCAGTTCTATGGTAAGGGAACAAAGCCTGCCGAACGCTTGGAAAAATACACCCAAGTTTTCCATACCGTTGAGGGCAACACCACCTTTTACGCTACGCCAAGTATGTCTACCGTTCACAATTGGAAAGCCGCCAGTCACGATGATTTCAAGTTCACCTTCAAATTGCCCAAATTCATCACCCACCAGCAACAACTGAGACACTGCCAAGCCGAACTCAAAGAGTTCTTGATGACGATGTCGCCACTGCATGACCGTATTGGTCAATGGACGATTCAGCTGCCGCACAGTTTTGAGCCCAGCATGCTGCCTGCCCTACAAAAGTTTTGCACCTTATTCCCAAAAGATATGCAGCTTGGCGTCGAAGTTCGACACTTAGGTTTCTTTGATAAGGGCGATGCGGAAAAACGCTTCAACCAATGGCTGGTTGAGGAAGGCATCAATCGCATCATTATGGACAGCCGCCCCGTTTTCTCTGCGCCACCCACCACAGAAGCGGTGATCGATGCGCATCAGAAAAAACCGCGTGTTCCTGTTCATGCAATTGCTACCGCCAATAACCCGATGATTCGATTTATTGGCCACCCTGACCAAGCGCCTAACATCGAGTTTTTTAAGCCTTGGTTTAGCAAAATTCCAAGCTGGCTCAGTGAAGGAAAACAACCGTATTTAATGATTCACACCCCAGACAATAACCATGCACCTGAACTCGCAATGGCTATTTACGAGCTATTGCAAAAGCAAGTATCTGAAAATACGTCATTAATATTGCCCGATCTTGCTCAGTTTCCAGCTCAGAAAGGCAACCATCAAATCTCGATGTTTTAAGTCCTCTTGAACATCTGGTCGCAATCCTAAGTAGTAATCTCAGTTTTCGTGACAGCAGTCCTTTTTTTACGTAAAATACGTCCCCTTTTATTTGGTACGAATTTTGTGCCAATTACGCTGACTGTCGAGAGAGAATGCCATGAGCAACACAGACAATATCTTTTCCGCTCCTATTGATAAAATTGGAGACTTCACCTTTGATGCAAGGGTTGCTGAAGTATTTCCGGATATGATTCAACGCTCGGTGCCTGGTTATAGCAACATCATCTCCGCAATCGGCATGCTGGCAGAGCGCTTCGTAAAGCCGCATTCAAATATTTACGACCTTGGTTGTTCTCTAGGTGCAGCAACGCTTTCAATGCGTCGCCACATCCAACAAGAAGGTTGCACAATTTTCGCTATCGATAATTCAGAGGCGATGGTTGAGCGCTGTAAATTGCACGTTAACGCTTACCGCAGTGACACGCCGGTAGAAGTGATCGAAGCCGATATTCGTGAAGTAGAAATCAAAGACGCGTCTGTTGTGGTGCTTAACTTTACGCTGCAATTTTTGTCTCCAGACGACCGATACGCTTTGCTTGAGAAAATTCACGCAGGCTTGCGCCCTGGCGGCATCTTAATCCTGTCAGAAAAATACGTCTTCGAAGACGAAAGCTCAAATGAACTTCTTATCGACCTGCACCATGATTTTAAGCGTGCTAACGGATACAGCGAGCTAGAAGTGAGCCAAAAACGTAGTGCGATTGAAAACGTGATGCGTCCTGATTCTATCCCTGTGCACAGAGAGCGCTTTGATAAGATTGGCTTCTCAAGCAGCGAAGTGTGGTTCCAGTGTTTCAACTTTGGTTCGATGTTTGCTATTAAATAGTCTAGCTAAGTGATACTGAATGATACCCGTCATTCCCTACTGTGAGGGATAAACGTGATAGGGAATCTCTCTTTTTAGCTTTACCTTAATCACTAGTATTTTTATGAGTGTCGAGCGACTCAGAAAGCGCCCCTTAACAAAACACTCTAGCATCTATTTATAGATCCCCGATGCACTCGTCGACTCGCGTTCGAGGATGACGATAGTATCGAGTAATAAAATTTAGGAACTTGTTCTAATGTTTAATTTTGCCAATTTTTATCAACTTATTGCCCAAGATACTCGCCTTCAGCCGTGGCTAAATGTTCTTCCTCAACAGCTGACGGATTGGCAAAATGCAGAGCACGGTGACTTCGACCGCTGGTTACGTGCATTGAACAAGATTCCACAAGGTGTGCCTGACCAAGTTGATCTGAAAAACTCAGTGACCATTGGCAGCTCTACACCGTTCCACACGGGTGAACTGAAAAAGCTAGAAAGCTTATTGAAGACTTTCCACCCGTGGAGAAAAGGTCCTTATACGGTTCACGACATCCATATCGATACAGAGTGGCGCAGTGACTGGAAATGGGATCGTGTGCTTCCACATATATCTCCATTAAAAAACCGTTCGGTTCTCGATGTAGGTTGTGGCAATGGTTACCACATGTGGCGCATGCTGGGTGAAGGTGCTCGCTTAACGGTTGGTATCGATCCTTCCCACCTATTCTTGGTTCAGTTTGAAGCAATTCGTAAGTTGATGGGCGATGACCAACGAGCTCACCTATTACCTCTAGGTATTGAGCAGCTCCCAAAGCTAGAAGCCTACGACACGGTATTCAGCATGGGCGTGCTTTACCATCGTCGTTCACCACTGGACCACTTGATTCAACTGAAAGACCAATTGGTGTCTGGCGGTGAACTGGTTCTTGAAACCTTGGTGATTGAAGGCGATGAAAATGCAGTTCTGGTTCCTGTTGACCGTTACGCGCAGATGAGAAACGTGTACTTCTTCCCCTCTGCTCGAGCTCTGAAACGCTGGCTTGAACAGGTCGGCTTTGAAGACGTGCGCATCGTGGATGAGAATGTCACGACAATCGGCGAGCAACGCACGACAGAATGGATGACACACAACTCTCTACCAGATTACTTAGACCCGAATGATCCAAGTAAAACGGTTGAAGGTCACCCAGCACCAAGACGTGCCATTCTTGTGGCGACCAAGCCATAAATGTGATGCCCGAAAGCCATTATTTAGCCGATAACAGAGTAATGGCTTTTTGGTGGCTACAGCGCCACCTTTTGCTTCGCTGTGAGCTTTCACAAAAATGCGCGCAAATTGAACAAAAATTGACTTATGCTTAATAAGTGAGCTATTTAAAATTACAATAATTGGCGTAGCGCTCACATTGCGATTCAATATGACCAGACTCTTACAATAGGATGCTTCACGCATCCTTTTTTGTGGGCTAAACTTCTAAATAGTCTGAACTATTCTCTAATTCTCAAAGGTTTTTTTATGTTTAAGCGATTATCGCCTATTGTGGCGGTTGGTTTGCTCTCTGGTTGTACTCTTACAAATGGTGCTACCTACCACCAAGAAACTCTCGACGCTATTTCCCGCTCAGAGACAAACATCGCAAATAAGGTTCAAAATCTTGAACTGCAAGTCAGTAATCAAAGTGATTACATTGAAAGCTTAGAAGACGAAATCATCACCCTTTCAAATCAGTTAGATGTTCATCTAACAAGCATGGAACACAAAGTCATTGAAGAGCTAGAGGAAGAAGAACCCGTGGCAGTTGCAGCGGCTCCTATCGCTCCTACCTCACAACCGACTATCCTTGGCGGAATCGAAAAAGTGTTTATCGACTCTATCAAGCAAAGCTTTGATGCGCGAGTGGATACCGGCGCAACAACCTCTTCTTTGAATGCCGTCGATATTAAAGAATTCGAACGAAATGGTAAGAACTGGGTTAAGTTCCACCTAGAAGACCAAGGACAAGCGGCAGAAGACCAAAAATGGATTGAAGCGCCTGTTGTACGTTATGTGAAAATCCGCCAATCAACGAATGATCAGACAGAACGTCGAGCTGTGATTGAATTATGGGTTAAAGTTGGAAAAATCCATGAAAAAGCGCAATTTACATTGGCGGATCGCTCTCAAATGAGTCACCCTGTATTACTAGGGCGCGAGTTTATCAAAGACATAGCGCTAGTAGATGTAAGTAAAAAGTACGTACAAACGGAAGTTAAATAACAATAGTAGGGTAAGCTATGACGTCAAGAATTCCATTTTATATCTCTATATTCCTGCTTATCGTGGCAGGCATAACACTGAGTATGTTCAGACATACGACCTACGGTGTACCTTGGACTCCAGGGGAAACCAGGCAGGTTTGGGACGTTGAAGCTCGTATTGAGTTCAACGCAGTAGGCAAAGAAGCAAAAGTTTCCTTAGCGGCTCCTCATACTCAGTCTAACTACACACTTATCGGCGAATCGGCTTCATCACCAGGTTACGGTATTTCTTACTTAAATACTGAGTCAGGTCGTCGTGCAGAGTGGTCTATTCGTTACGCAGATGGCCCTCAAACCATCTACTACAAGACACAATTCCTAGTCGACAACCAAGCTAAAGTGAACGACACACCACCAGAAGGTGAAGTGGTTCAACCAAGCTTCGACGGCCCGGAAGAAGCGGCGTCTCTTGCATTGATTGATAGAGCGACAAAACGTTCTGCAGACAATATCACTTTTACCCGTGAGCTCATCAAAACACTTAATGATCCAGACAGCCAAAACTCAGCGCTGATTCTGAACAACATGACCAAAGTGGAAGCGACACACAAGCTACTTTCAGCAGCGAAAATACACAACAAAGTGGTTGGTGTTATCGAGCTAGAAGATGGCCGTCGTCGTCAATCAATTCAGAACATGATTCAGATTTGGGATAACGATGAGTGGATCCTATTCTCTCCTGAGTCCAGCGAACAGCAAGTTCAACCAAACCTACTTATCTGGGACGAGTCAAACGTTTCTCTACTGGATGTAGTTGGCGGTCAAAACAGTAAAGTTCACTTCTCTATGATTGCTCAAGAGGTTTCACCAACTGAAGCAACCAATAGTAAAGTCTCTGCTGATCAGCTGTTAAACCTATCGATTCATAGCCTACCGCTAGAAGAGCAAGCGATGTTTAAAACCATCATGCTGATTCCTATCGGTGCACTTATTGTTGTGTTCTTGCGTGTCATCATCGGTTTGAAAACGTCTGGTACCTTCATGCCAGTTCTGATTGCGGTGGCCTTTGTTCAAACACAACTGGTAACGGGTATTGTTGGCTTCCTACTGATCGTCGGTACGGGTCTTATTATTCGAAGTTACTTATCCAAACTCAACTTGCTACTGGTAGCCAGGATATCCGCCGTAATCATTACGGTAATCATGATTATCTCCGTGTTTACCGTGGTCGCGTTTAAAGTCGGTCTGACTGAAGGTCTATCGATTACGTTCTTCCCAATGATCATCCTATCTTGGACTATCGAACGTATGTCTATCCTATGGGAAGAAGAAGGCGCGAAAGAAGTAATGCTACAAGGTGGTGGTTCTCTATTCACTGCGGTTCTTGTTTACTTAGGCATGACTAACCCGTTCATTCAGCACTTAACGTTTAACTTTATTGGTTTACAGCTTGTTATTCTAGCGACCATCTTGCTACTAGGTAACTACACAGGCTACCGTCTAACTGAGCTTCGTCGCTTTAAACCGCTAGCGGAGGACTAAGTTATGTTTGATCAGTTTACTTCACCGTTTAGGTTGAAAGACAAAGGCATAATGGGAATGAACAAGCGTAACCATAGTTACATTGGTCGCTACAATGATCGTTCCAAGTATCCACTCGTTGATGACAAGCTTAAGACTAAGATCATCGCTGAACAGGCTGGCGCTACGGTGCCAAAGCTGATTGGCGTTATCGGTCACCAAGCTGAAGTAAAAACAATCCACAAGATGGTAAAAGAGTGGCCGGGTTTCGTAATCAAGCCAGCTCAAGGTAGTGGTGGTAAAGGCATCCTTGTTGTGACATCTCACAAGGATGGGGTTTATACCAAGCCATCAGGTTCGACTATCAATGAAGAAGACGTAGAGCGTCACATCAGTAACGCTCTTGCAGGCCTTTTCTCACTTGGTGGTAAGAACGATGTAGCGGTAGTTGAAAACCTCATTAAGTTTGATGAGTGTTTCGATGGCTTCAGTTACGAAGGTGTGCCAGATGTACGAATCATCGTATTCAAGGGCTACCCTGTTATGGCGATGATGCGCTTATCTACTTCAGCTTCAGACGGCAAGGCTAACTTGCACCAAGGGGCTGTAGGTGTAGGTATTTGTATTGCGACGGGTAAAGCCGTTCGTGCGGTTCAGTTTGACCACCCAGTCACTCACCACCCAGATACGGGTAAAGAGTTGGCGCTACTTCAAGTGCCGCATTGGGAAAAACTGCTAACACTGGCATCAAGCGCTTGGGAAATGACGGGGCTTGGCTACATGGGTACTGACATGGTTCTAGACCAAGAAGAAGGCCCAATGGTACTTGAGCTTAACGCACGTCCAGGTTTGGCTATCCAAATCGCGAACGGTGCTGGTCTGCTTCCTCGATTGCACCATATTGAGAACCTTGGTACGCCGGCTGAATACCCGAAACCTGCAGAGCGCGTGGCATACGCAGCTAAGCAATTCGGTGTTCACGGTAACGAGATTGTTCCGAACTGAGCTATTTGCTAACTAGGTCACTTGATACCTAATAGAGCTCAATAAATAAGCCGCATAACTCTGAGAGTTACGCGGCTTTTTAGTATCTGCCATTTGTTAACGAATTGGGCTAAGCCTCTGTCGCTTCAATTTCAGGCTCACGAATCGGATCAATGCGCACTGCCGCAACCTTAAACTCAGGGATCTTGGCATGCGGATCGGTCGCCGTTGTCGTCAAACGGTTCACAGGAGACTCCACGAAATGGAAGGGAATAAACACCACACCTTTCTGCATTCGCTTGGTTACAAAAGCCGCGATTTCAATTTCACCACGACGTGTTGAGACTTTAAGCATCTGACCATTCGAGATCCCTAACGCTTCAGCATCATGAACACTGACCATCGCACGTGGCCCAGCTAAGTTATCCAGCCCTTTAGTTTTACGCGTCATGGTTCCGGTATGGAACTGCTCTAGAATACGCCCAGTCGTTAATACTAACGGATACTCTTCATCCGGAAGCTCAGCAGCGTATCTAAACGGAATCGCCTCCATTTGACCACGCCCACGGGTAAATTGGGTCTGGTGCATGATACGTGTGCCATCAGGGTTGTTCTTATTACTTGGCCATTGCACGCCGTTCACCGTAATGTTCTCCCAACGTAAACCACCATACTGTGGCGTGACACGCGCTATCTCATTGGTGATATCAGCAACCGAGTCATATTCCCAATTGCCGCCCATCGCATTAGCCAACATTTGGATAATCACCCAATCTTCTTTCGCTTCACCTGGAGGCAATACCGCCGGGTTAATACGCTGAACACGACGCTCGGTATTAGTAAAATGACCAGACTTCTCAGCAAACGAGCAAGACGGTAGCACCACATCGGCATATTGAGCGGTTTCGGTTAAGAAAATATCTTGAACCACGAGGAAATCTAACGCTTCAAGACCTTCAATCACATGCGCTTGGTTCGGGTCACTCAGCACTGGGTTCTCGCCCATTACGTACAGACCACGAACATCTCGATGACACGCTCCATCAATAATTTCGGTCAACGTTAAGCCTGTTTCAGCCGGTAGGTCAGAAACACCCCACTCCATCGCGAATTTTTGACGAACCATTGGGTTGTACACTTTCTGATAACCCGGAAGGTTATTTGGCAATGCGCCCATGTCACACGCACCCTGAACATTGGATTGACCACGTAATGGGTTGATACCGCCGCCTTCAATTCCGATATTGCCACACAAGAGCTGTAGGTTAGCGATTGATCGAACGTTATCGTGACCAGTGGTATGTTGCGTAATGCCCATCGAGTAGTACACCGCTGTACGCTCTGCAGTACCAATCAATCGCGCCATTGCGAAGATGTCTTCCGCTTTAACGCCAGTCACTAGTTCTACTTTGTCTAGCGAATAACTTGGTGACATTACCTCTTGAAGCAAGGTATCAAAGCCATCCACACGGTCTTCGATATACTCTTGGTCGTACCAACCGTGTTTGATGATTTGCTGCATCACACCATTGATCAACATTACATCAGTACCCGGTCGGTGCGCTAAATAAAGTTCAGCATGGTCAGCAATATCGATTCGTTTTGGATCGGCAACGATCAATCTCGCTCCACCATGTCTCACAGCTTGCTTGATATGCGAGCCAATAATTGGGTGTGCTGACGTGGTGTCGGAGCCAATAATAAAGATCACATCTGAGTGCTTGATGCTTGGAATATCATTGGTCATCGCCCCGCTACCTAGCGAAGCCTCTAAACCAGTAACAGTAGATGCGTGACAAAGGCGCGCACAGTGATCGACGTTATTGGTACCGAGTTCACGACGTATGAATTTTTGGAAGGCATAGTTATCTTCATTGGTGGTTTTCGCCGACGAGAACCCCGCTAAAGCGTTACTGCCAAAGCCTTGCTTAATCGCAGTAAACTTCTCGGCAATAAGCTTAACTGCCTCATCCCAACTTGCAGGTTGCAACCAGCCATCTTTACGAATTAATGGTGTGGTTAAACGCGCATCGCTGCCCACAAAATCGAAGCCAAATCGTCCCTTAACACACAACATGCCTTCATTAACCGGAGAGTCTCCGCCTTCGATATAGCGAATTTTGTTTTTCTGCTCATCGATATGCATGGTTAACTTACAACCCACACCGCAATAAGTGCAGATGGTATCGACTTTCTTGAGTACGTCTGTGTCTCCCTGCTTTCTGTCGCGAGCATCGACCATTGCACCGGTTGGACACGCCTGAATACACGATCCGCATTGAACGCAGTTTGAGTCGCCCATTAAGGTCTTGTCCGCCCCAAAGTTAGGACGACATTCTGGTCTTGATGCAGGTTTGCCATCCGATTGGTTCATGAAGCTTAGAACGCCATGAACATTCTGTTCTCGACACGCTTGGATACACTGGCCACAACTAATACAGCGGTTAGCGTCAAAGATAATGAACTCAGAACTGTCATCGACCGGAAATTTTTGTCTTGTTAACCCGACCTTCGCTTCTTCAGCACGAATCGCCTGCCAACTCTCATTCGAAGCCACATCGATTTTGTATTCAGGATGGGTTTGCGTTGCTTTGTATTCAGTCGAGTAGTCTCGTAGGTCGCAATCTGTATTAGCTTGGCAGCCACACTCTAAACATCTTGCAGCTTCAGCGATTGCATCGGCATTATCAAACCCTGTTTCTACTTCATCGAAGCTTTGTTCACGCTGTTCGGGCGTTAGCTCAGGCATGATCTTGCGCGCCATGCGTTGTATAGATTTGTATTGCTCAGGATCCACCGCTTTGAGCTGTTTGTGCTTTCTTGAGTTAAACGGTTTAGCCGGAATATTTTCCATATCACCATGGAAGAAGCGATCGATCGCTTGTGCAGCAATACGCCCATCCCCCACCGCTTCGACTGCAGTTGCAGGGCCGCGTCGGAAATCACCAATACTGAAAATATTTCCGGTTCCGGTATGCATGGTTTGTGGATCAGCATCTGCGGTATTCCAACGAGTAAGAGGAATATCAATTGCTTCATTGTCCATAAAACTCAGATCAGGCTTTTGTGACACGGCAGCAATAACCGTATCAAACGCTTCAACAAAGAACTCGCCCGTTGGTTTAGGGCTGCGACGACCTGAAGCATCAGCCGGACCCAAAGCCATACGCTCTAATCGTATTTCTGATACATGACCATTTTCATCGGCTATGTTTGCTGCCGGGTTGGTTAAGAAATGGAACTTCACACCTTCATGCTCAGCTTCTTCGATTTCGTAATCTTCTGCAGGCATCTCATCTCGAGTACGACGATAAATCAGCGTAGTATCCGCGCCATCACGCACCGCTGTTCGAGCGCAGTCAATCGCGGTATTACCGCCACCAATTACTGCGACCTTTTTACCTGTGACATACTGCTGATCGGTCACGTAATCTTTCAGATAATCGACACCCAAATAACAACCGCCGAGTTCACTACCCGGGTAATTCATTTCAACCGCTTGTGATGCGCCAACGGCTAAACAAACCGCATCAAAATCGTTACTTAAATCAGACAGTGTAAAATCAACACCGAGTTTTTTACCGCACTCAACCACCATTCCGTTGCGACACATCAACTCGATTTCTTTATCTAGAATCGACTTAGGTAAGCGATATTCAGGGATACCGTAACGCAGCCAACCACCCGCTTTGGGCATCGACTCATAGACACTGACTTCATAGCCTTCGTTAGATAGGTAATAACCCGCCGTAAGCCCACCGGGGCCACTACCAACAATAGCAATGCTCTTGCCTTTATTTGGTTTCTTCGCTGGCATGTAGCTCTCTTGAGCCGCTAGATCCGCATCGGCAGCGTGTCGTTTGAGTTGGCGAATCGCAATGGATTCATCGACCAAGTTACGACGACATTCGGTTTCACAGAAAGCAGGACACACACGACCAATTGAAAGCGGCATTGGCAATGTCTTTTTGATCACTTCAATCGCTTTAATGTGATCATTTTGAGCAATATGGTGCAGGTAAGATTGGATGTCGACCCCAGCAGGACAGGCTGTTTGGCATGGCGCCTCACAGTCAGCGTAGTGATCGGTCATGATGCGATTCAACGCTTCTTGTCGATGATTCGTTAACTGTTTTGACTGAGTGGTAATATTCAGCCCATTAGACACTTCAAGCTCACAAGAGCGAGTAACACCAACGCCATCAACTTCCACAACACACAAATCACACGGCACTTTATCCGCTGTTTTATTCAAACCACATAAAGATGGGATTTCCAAACCACATGTTTTTGCCGCTTCAAGAACGGTTTGTCCTTGCTCGACGATTCGATATTTCCCATCAATAACGATTTGAATCATACCTAAGTCCTACCTTTACCTTTCGCACACGCGAGTTATCAACAATTAAAATTTAAGTAATACAATATTATTAATATTATTAAATCTATGTCATTACCATACATTATTTGTGGTTTTGTGCGTGTGACCTCAAACAAGTTCCATTGATAATAACCACAAGGTATGAGTGGTCTTATCAGTATCGATAAAAGAATTAGGCGAGAGGAGTTCAGTTGAGGAAATTAGATTCAAGATACAAAAAAGCCCCTATTGATTAGGGGCTTTGTACAAATATCATTGAGTCGCTTTCGAGCTTATAACTCAGTTATCAAGCTTATTGCTCGGCTATCAAGGTTATTGCTCAGCTTCTTCAATAAGCTCTTGAACTGGGGATGCCGGTTTGTTTTGAGCAAAACCGCGCAGGCCAACAACATGTACGTGCTCGTGGTCTTTGAAGACCTTACGAACCAGTTTGTAGGTTGTACCTTTCTCTGGGCTAATGTTTTCAGGTGCTGCAATCAGAAGTTGCATACCCAAACGGTCACACAGTTCAAACAGCGTAGAGATCGACTTAGAATCCAAACGTGCTGCTTCATCAAGGAACAACAAACGACATGGAACGATGTCTTTACTGCGAAGTCGACGAGATTCCTCTTCCCAGCTCTGAATAACCATCAATAGGATTGACTGACCCGTACCGATCGCCTCACCCGTAGACAATGCGCCCGATTCAGCTTGTAACCAACCATCTGAACCACGGTTAACTTCAACACTCAGCTCTAGGTAGTTACGGTAATCCAGTAGCTCTTCACCAAGAACCTGTGGAGAACGTTGACCCATATCGATATGCGGGTTCACTCGTTGGAACAACTTCGCCATCGCTTCTGAGAAGGTAAAGCGCGTTGATTCAAACAAGTCTTTGTGTTGCTCTTGTTGAGTTGCTAGCCCTGATAGCAAGATCTCGTGGCTTTCACGGATCTTAACGTTCAGACGTACGCCTTTAACCTGACCAAAGTAAATGTTAGACAAACCTTGGTTCAGCATTCGAATACGGTTCTGCTCGCGCTGAATCGTTTTCTTGATGATGCTTGCTACGGACTCAGAGCTGATTGCCAGGCGATTTTCACGCTGCGTCAACTCTTCTGTTAGTCGAGCTAGCTCCACTTCCATCTCTTCGATTGCTTCAACCGGATCATCCGTGTGAATAATATCTTGGCGAATACGCTCACGAAGGTGTTGGTAAACCGCAATGTAGAACAGAACTTTACGCTCTGGATGCGCGTTGTCTTCAGATAAACGCAGCGAATCACGCAGGTCGTCATTGTCGGCTACCGCCAGACGTAGCGCACCCAGTGATTTATCCGACATAGAGCGAAGCTCGCCTGCCGTTAGATAAGCCAGTTCACGTTTATGCAGACGACGTTCAACATCATTCTCACGCGCTAAACGAAGTACTGAACACCAACCCGCTTTCGCTGCAACAACGAAAGTACGAAGCTCGGTGTACTCTTTTTGAACTTTCTTAAGACGCTTAGCTAGGGCTTTCATCTCAAGTTCTGTTGACGTAATCGTACGCTCGTATTCACTCTTACGGCTGCGAGATGTATGTAGACGCTCTTGAAGCTCGTCACGACGACGTACAGCACGCTCTTCAGCGCCTTCATCAGCGTTTACGCCAAACTCTTGTAGCTCTTGTTTGAACTCTTGAACCGTCTCTTGCTTCGCTTGATGTGAGCTCTTCAATGCCGCCAATACTTGGTTGTATTGGTTCATCTGTTCACGAGCTTGCTTCAAGCCATCACGGCCTTTGGTTCTTGCTTGTTCAGCTTGAACCAGTTTCGCTTTTAATTGCTCGCTCAGTTCACTGCTCTTGTTAAGCAAATCAACAGAATCTGCGTAAGCAAAGTAGTGACGACGCTCAATCAGATCAGACAGTGCGAACACTTTGCCTTTTAGCGTTTGTAGCGCGTTATCAGCTTGACGATATTCGGCTTCCAAAGCTTCGAACTGCTCTGGGTCAGCGTCTAGTGCAGATACGATCTGTTCTAGAGAAGCAAGCGCCTTGCCGTGCGTATTCAAGTAAGACTTAGCTTCACTCAGACGTTCTAGTTGTGCTTCTAATTCAGCTAAGCGCTCAGCCAATGTTTCGTCTTCTAAAATACGAACCATTGGTGCTAATTTATCTAGCGCACCAAGTGCCTGCTTGCTTTGTAGAAGCTGACTGCGTTGCTGCTGCTCTTTAGAGTTAAGCTCAGCCAGAGAACGAACAATTTGATTACGCTTATCACGAATCGCAGCAAGTGCTTGCTCTGGGTCTGCGTTAAACGCAACGTGCAGGTGCTTCGCAACAAAGCTGTTGAATGCTTGGTATAGGCGATTCAGTTTTTGAGAGTCAAACGCTGCCTTCGCGTGGTTTTCAACCACAACGTCACGCTCTTCGCGCAATTTCTCTAGACGTTGTTCACGAGCCGCACGGCCAAACAGTGGGATCTCAGGGAAACGAGAGTAACGCATTTGGCGATCGTTCAGCTGAACACACACCGCGCCTTCAAGCTCATCGGCATTAAACGAGCTGTCATCAAACGCGTCTACATCGCCTTCTAGGATGTAAAGGTCTTCTGGACAATCATCAAGATCCACCAGCTTCTCTTTAATACCATCAAGATCCGAAACCACAATCGCGTGACGAGCTGGGCCGTACATCGCACTAAAGTACGGCGCATCACCAATCGTGATGTCATCGTAGATCTCAGAAAGCAGCACGCCACCCAGCGTATCCGCCAGGCCTTTCAGGCGAGGATCGTTAGAACCACCTGGCGAAGCTAAACGCTCAATCTCTTGCTCAAGTTCAGCTCGGCGCGTTGCCAACTGATCTTTTGCTACCGCTTGAGATTTCTCATCTTCAAGTACTTGCTGCATTTGAGTCATTACCGCTTGGCTATCTTCTAGCTCAGCGTCTGTTTGATCTCTTAAAGCTTCAAGTGCATCGTTTGCCGTGATCCACGCAGGAGCAATTGACTCAAGTTTTTGAATCTCTTGGTCGTGGTTTTGTTGTATACGACGTTGCTCGCTCTTCGCTTCACGCAGCTCTTCTTGAGCGTACTCAAGGGACTCGATCTGCATAGCATGACGTTCACGTTCTTCATCGAAAACCGCTTCATCAGTCAGTGAGATGTTGTGCTGTTTTTGGTATTCAGTCGCAAGCTCTTTTGCTTGACGCTGCTGAGCCACATCACGAGCCATGTCGCGGTGTTGAGCTCGCCACTGCTGTTCATTTTCAACAACGTGTTTTGCGTTACGGCCTTTCTCTAAAGCTTGCTTAGCGCTTTGAGACGCTTCTTTACGCTCAACGTCACCAACGATGCTCTTAACCAAAGACAGCGCTTTGTCGAACTGCGCAGAAGCAGCAGAAGACATGTCTAGTTTGTGCTTCGTCGACAATAGCGTTTGAGTGCTTGATTCTTCTTGTGCTTTTAGCTCAGAAACCAATGTTAACGCGCTTTCTGCCGTAATAGATTCATCACCAAGCAACTGCTTAGTTTTCTCTAATGCTTGAACCGCTTGCTGGTATTGAAGTGCACGAGTTTGCTGGACATCCAACGCTTGTTGGTAGTCAGCAAGCTGAGTTTTCAGGCTATCCACTTCCTCTTCAGTGATGGTTGCCTGCTCTTCAGCAAGAAGTACTCGCTCTTGAGCTTCTTCAACCACCATCATCTGTTCTTCTAGACGCTCATTAAGCTCTTCTAGATCTTCGCTGTAGCGAGCAATTTTCTCTTGCTGACGAAGTGCAGTTTGAACTAATTGCAGATGATCCGAAGCTGCTTGGTAATCTTGCTCTAGTGCTGATTCTTGATCGACAAGTAACTCTAGTTCTTCTTGAACGCGGTTCAACAAGTTGTTTTGATCAAGCAAGGTTTCACGAGAACCAAACAGCTCACCACGGAACTTCATAGTTTGATCAAGCTTGTTGCGACGATCGTTTGCATGGCGCATGTAGTCCGCAGCCACGTAGTTCGTAGATTCAGTGATCAAGTGCTTGAACAAGTCACGATCCGACTGAGTCGTCTTGATTGCTTCTAGCGTCATACGGTTTTCGCGTAGTGCTGATTCCATGTCTTGGAATGCTTTCTTCACACCGCCATTTTGCGGTAGAAGGTAATCACGCAGAGAACGTGTAATCGCACTAGAAATACCACCGTAAAGTGATGCTTCAATCAAACGGTAGAACTTAGAACGGTCGCTGCTGTTACGCAGTTTCTTCGGTACCACACCGTATTCAAACATTTGCGAGTGGTAATCAACAATCGAAGAAAACGCTTTAAAATGCGCGCCTTCGTATTGTGCAACCGCCGCTTTTACGTCGTTCAACTGACATACGCGAGCGTGGCTGTCTGAAACGTTCTGAATCAACACATCCGTTGGTTTTACATGGCTTGGAAGGCCTTGGATAACAAACGGTTTGATGTCGACTTTCTTATCACGACCCGCTACTTGCTGCAGTTTTACTGCAAATAATAGACGCTGATTACGAGAGTTCACAACATCTAGCGCGGCATAACATGCGCCAGGCTGAAGCTTACCGTAAAGGCCTTTATCACGAGATGACTGCGAGCTACCCGCTTCCGTTGTGTTACGGAAATGCAGAAGGCTTTGGTCAGGGATCAGTGCTGTGATGAATGCCGCCATTGTGGTCGACTTACCCGCACCATTACCGCCAGAAAGCGTTGTAACCAATCCATCAATATCAAAAGTACGCGCAAAGAAGCCGTTCCAGTTGACCATGGTTAATGATTGATACTTACCTCTTTCAATCATGCTTCACCTTCTACTTTTGTTTGTTCGCCATCGTTTGACTCAAGGTCAAAGTCAGCTTGATCGTTAAAAATGTCTTGTTGACCGTTTTCGTCTACGTCTGCAACTACTTCTGATACAGCTTCCGCTTGTTCTTCATTCAACAAGCTACCTTGGTTAGGCTCTTGGGTATGCACCACAGCTTCACCATCACGGATAAGACGTAATTGCGCTTCTTTCATATCGTCGCCAACACGAACGTCAGCGCCAAAACGGAATACCGCTTCGCTGATACGGAACTTGCCAGTTTCACCAATCGCAATCAACATACCGATACGGCGTAAACGACGCAGAGAAGTACGTACTTTTTCGAACAGCTTTTCTTTATCTAAATCAGAACCAGACGCACGGTTGGTTGCTAGCTTCATGAGTTTTTTCTCATCCGCTAACGACATCAACTCATCAAACAGTTCTTGGTTGGTGAAGATACCTTCATGAGCAAGACGCTCTGGGCTTAGGTATAAGAAACACAACACCTTGCCAACCAACATGTCGAGCTCAGACAACACACTACGGCCAATCAGAGACGTAGAACGCGGACGCAAGTAAAAGAAACCTTCCGGCGCTTTTACCAGTTCCGTATTGTAGCGTTGATAGAAATGCTGAAGCTCAAGTTCAAAATCGGAAAGCAACGCGTGGTTATCTAGATCTTCTGTTGAAACATGCTTGCCTGAACGCAGCATGCTATCTAGCGCAGGGAACAGTGGGTTCGCTATCGCTTTTACCAGTTTCTCTGGCATGTAATCATCAGTACTTGTTAATGACATTTGCTTGTACCTTTGCACCGAAATCGTTAATTGCCTGCCAATCTGGCTGAATAGCCTGATAGTCAGACTCTGAGTAACCTAAGCGCACGGCTTGGTCGACAACAATTCTGGCTAAATCAAAATGGTGTGTGCGAGGGTGTGCAGCGAGGTAATCGCGTAACACAAGGCCAAGATCAATTGGCGCGCCTTGCTGTTTGTGAGCTTTTAACATCTCTGCAATTCGATCTGAAAGCAGGTCATTTACTTGCTCAAATTCTTCGTACTCTACGTCGATTGGTGCTTGTCCCATCACTTCGTCATCACGAAGCACGAGCGCTTCATCACGAAGATCCGTCAGCTTCTCAGCATCGGCGTAGGTCAATAACCAAGGCGCATCAAAGTAGTCAGTGACTGACTGACGCAAGCGCTGGCTAAAGGCGCGGTTTTTATCCATATCAATCGCGGTACGGATGAACTTGTGAACATGGCGGTCGTAGCCGATCCATAAATCGATGGCTTGTTGGCCCCAACTGGTGATTCGGTCTAGCTTCATCTGCAAGCCGAACAGGGTTTCGCCAACGAACTCGAGTTCATCGTCACCGTAAACAATTTCTTGAATATCGAGGATCTGTGTTTGCAGTTCATCCCCCGCCGCTTGCAAGGTGTCTTGCAATTCTTTTAGTGTGGACGAGGTTTCTGAAAGCAAGGTTTCACAGTTGTTAATCGCCTCTCGCCAATCCTTGTTTAAAAGGTCGGCAATTTGCTGTTTAACGGTTTGCTGCTGCTCATCCATAACACGTTGGTTAAGATCAATCTGATCGAAAATTTCACCAACAGAATACTTGAGCACGCCGTAAACATTCTTTCTCCAATGTCCTGGAGTTCCGCCTTTTTGTGCTGCTTCAATGGCTTTTGCCATCTCGTCCGCAACCATAGAAAGCTGGATAGACAGTTTTAACTTAGAGAACTGACGGTGGCGTAAGTAATAATCTGAAATACCAATCGCCAATGGTGATAAGCGATAAATACTCGCACCATCGGTGATTTCGCTGGTAAAGCGGCTAATCAACTTCTGTTTAACTAACTCGTTGATGGCATTGTTGGCACGAAACGCGGACGCTTCGCCAGTATCTTCAAACAGTCGAGTGACGATGGTAAATGCATCGTGCAGTTCACCCTCGCCCAACTCTTCATCGAACCTTTCATTGCTTAGTACTGCGATAGCAATCAAAAATGCTAAGCGCTCTGGTGGCAAGTTTAATGAAAAATCATGCTGCTTGACCCAGCCCACCAACTCATCAATTGGCTGCTCTTCGGCAGTTTGAGTCATTTCACTCATTGTGGTTCCTGTTACTGTTCTTCGTCATATCGAATGTATTAGATATGACGCCTATTTCTTTATGACGCGGGCTTCTTACGATTGCATAGCGCATGTTGTGGCTTCTTTTACCACATTCACCGCTGTTATTGCGCAGGTTTTTGAGCCCAAACGTGAATATAACGGCCTAGTGACAGATATGGCTCTTGGCGACATAGCTGTTTTTCCAGTTCCAATACATCTTCAAATTGGTAATCGCCCATGTACTCCATATTACCTATGTAGTCACTGAAAGAGCGAATGCCTGATTTACCACAGATTTCTAGACCAGCGTCTTCTATCCATTGATAAACCTCTTCCGGCTTCAAGCCTTTTTGTGGTTGCAGCTTAAACCGTTTTCGATGTGGCATCCCATTCAATACATGAGGAATGTTGCCACAAATCACATTTTTCAGGACTAATCCGTGGTGGTTGTAAAACATTATCGAGGCAACACCACCTGGCTTAACTTGTTCAAGCAATAAATCAAGCGCCTCTTTAGGATCGGCTAACCATTCCATTACGGCATGAAACATCACAAAATCGACTTTCTCATCGAGATGTTCTGCGACTTTTTGTACCGGTGAATGAATAAATCGATATTGCTCTAGCAAACCCGCTTCGCTGATACTTTCTTCGGCGAGCTTCAGCATTTCAGAAGAGAGATCACACAGAGAAACGTTATGCCCAAGCGACGCAATTTTTTGCGACATCTGCGCAAGGCCGCCTCCAGCATCAAGCACATGCAGCGGCGAAGCTGATTGCTCAAACTTGCTCAAAGCTTGTTCTAAATCTTCCCATACGATGATCTGACGGATCTCTCCTTTGTCAGAGCCGTAAATATTTTTTGCAAATTTGTGGGCAATATCGTCGAAATTACGGTCTTCAGTCACGGCTACTTGAGTTATTATGTCCTATCGTGCCTGCTATTCTGTCACAGGAATTTCAGGAATAAAGAGGCGATGTCTCTTTTTACTACTAAGTGATGTTTTTTCGGACTATTCGGATATGTTTGAGCTGAAAAAAGTAGTGTCTTCGCTATTGATGCCACTGCCAGCAATGTTAATTCTCGCTTTTCTGGGTTTAGCCCTAGTGATGTTTACTACCAAAAGGAAGACTGGTTGCCTAATCACCCTCTCAGCCCTATGTGGTATTTTCCTAATCGCTTTCCAGCCAGTTTCTAGTCAACTTTTAATGCCAATGGAAAGGCAACACACCGCATTTTTACCTGTCGATGAAACCGTCGATTACGTGATGGTTCTTGGAAGTGGTCACGTCGTAGACGACCAAATTCCACCGACATCAGAACTTAGCCGCACCGGCCTGATGCGTTTAAGTGAAGGGATTCGTATTCTACGCCTCTACCCTGGTGCAAAACTCATTTTGTCTGGCTATGGCGCAGGCACTGAAGTAAGTAACGCAAGAATGATGGCTAAAGTGGCTTTAGCACTTGGCGTAGCAAAGCCCAACATCATTCTGCTTGAAACCGCAAAAGACACTTGGGAAGAAGCCCGCCAAGCCGCTGCGTTCGTTAAGAATAAAAGAATGGTGTTGGTGACTTCAGCGAGCCATATGACTCGCGCACTGAACGAATTCAATGCTGCTGGAATGAAACCACTGCCGGCACCAACTAACTACCTTGCACAAGAAGGTATAGTTGAGCCTTGGAACAAGTACCTGCCAAAAGCTCTTTACCTTGAGCAGACTGAGCGATACTGGCACGAAACTATGGGATTAGTTTGGCAAAGCCTGCGTGATTGGCTAGATACAAGCAATGACATTGTTGAAGAGCCGGTTATTCCAGAAGCTTCCAGCTTAGTTGAAGATGACGGTGACGTTTCTGCGGCCCAGCCTCAGTAACCCTATTGAATCTTTAAACTCATATGAGCAGACGAGTCGCCAAATATTTATAGATTTTCTGGTCGTTAACAATAAAAGCTAAGTAATAAAAAAGCCGAGACATCAATGATGTCTCGGCTTTTTACGTTTAAATGTCGTTGTTGATTAATCACTCCCGAAGGAAATCAATCACCAGCGAACATGTAACCTTCACCGTGTACCGTCACAAAGATTTGTGGGTTCTTAGGATCGAACTCCATTTTTGCACGCATACGACGAATCAATACGTCGATAGTACGGTCATTAGGCGCGTCCACTCGGTGGCTAATCATATTCAAAATACGTTCGCGGCTTAATACTTGATTAGGGTAAGAAGACAAAGCCACTAGCAGTTCGTATTCTGCTTTGGTCAGTTTCACTGGTTCGCCGTTCTTGCTTAACGCACGACGAGGGATATCAAATGTCCACTCACCAAAACGAACCACAGACTCATCTGATGTTTCTTCTACAGCGCCCGCTGCTGTTTTACGAGCAGCAGAGATACGCCAAAGTAGGTTTTTAACTCGAACTAATAACTCGCGAAGTTCGAAGGGTTTAGTAACGTAATCGTCAGCGCCCATTTCAAGGCCTACGATCTTGTCGATGCTATCCGTGCGTCCAGTAACTAAAATAATTCCAATGTCTGATTGACTGCGTAATTCGCGAGTTAGCATCAATCCATCTTCGCCTGGTAAGTTGATGTCCAGCATAATGAGGTCAACGTTGTTTTCTTCTAACACGTTTCTCATTTGAGCGCCGCTTTCTGCTTCGCTCACTGTGTAACCCTCGTTCTGGAAGTATCCAACCAGTTTACTGCGGGTTACCACATCATCTTCTACGACTAATACGTGATAGCTCATCTACACCACTTTTCTTATTTAATAGTTTCAGTGACTATTCTATTCATAACTAGTAACAATTCTAGTGGTACAGAAGATAAAAGCCAGAAACATGGATTTTTTTTGATACAAGACAATCTTAAACCTTGCTATTTATCGTCCATCGCAATTCAATATAGGCATTACTACTAACGAGTAACTTTGCGTTTCGCAAATAACCTTGTTATTCAGCCTTGGTGTGCTTATGCCCAAGTGACTTCAAGATGCATATAAGCAACATCACAAGACTAAGTCAGGATCTAACAAATGAAAGATACGAAAGCGTTCAACGAGCAAAGAGCAGAAATATACTGGTGGCTATCAAGCTTATTTGCCAAAGAGCTCACTCAAGAAGAACTCGATCACTACCACTCTGTTGAAATTCGTTCTTTCCTAACTGGTTTAGGCGAAAATGAGACACTAAAGCCAGCGATTGATAAGTTAGTGGATGCGCTGAACCGCCTACAAACTCGTGAAGATGCTCAGCTAGAACTGTCTGCAGACTTTTGCGATCTTTTCTTAAAGACAGATAAGCACGGCGCTCTTCCTTACGCTTCAATGTATATCGGCGAAACTGGCCTTTTGAATGATAAGCCAGCAAAAGATATGGAAGAGATCATGGCTAAGCACAACTTAGTTGTGAACCAAGATCTAAAAGAGCCAGCAGACCACATTGCTATCGAACTCGATTTCCTTGGTAACTTGATCATTCGTTCAAACGAAACGAATATTGAAGAAGAACTAGAGAATTCATTTGCCGCTCAACAGCAGTTTATCGAACAACAACTGCTGACTTGGTTACCAAAGTTCAACGTGAAATGTCATGACGTTGATGAATTCGGTTTCTACGCCTCCGTCTCATCGTTGCTACTCGCATTCTGTCAATTAGACACTCAATATTTAGCTGGTGAATAGCTTATTGGATGA
The DNA here is from genome assembly GCF_041473395.1 of Vibrio sp. 10N.222.55.C6. Taxonomy (NCBI): domain Bacteria; kingdom Pseudomonadati; phylum Pseudomonadota; class Gammaproteobacteria; order Vibrionales; family Vibrionaceae; genus Vibrio; species Vibrio sp. 10N.222.55.C6. The sequence goes on along the minus strand of NZ_JBFRSD010000002.1, from coordinate 257,085 downwards.
CTCGTTAAATAAATTCAGAAGAATGTGACAATTCACCCGGATTTCCGGGTGAATTTTATTGCGAGTAATTTCTAGTCAGTCTAAAATTGTGACCGCAAACGATAAAATATGAAACATTCACGAAATGCTATGCTTATTATAGTTTTGAGCATTTCGGTGTTAAGACAAGCCGCTCAATAGCGGTTTTTTGTTTTTTAGCACTTTTAGTACCCAAAGAGCCCTACAAATTTAAGCTCTTAGTTAGGTAGCTTAACGGCTACTTTATTCCGTACTTTGGGAAAGTAGCTTCTAATAGGATAAAACCATGGCCACTATAAAAGATGTCGCTCGCTTAGCCGGCGTATCAACAACAACCGTTTCTCACGTAATCAATAAAACTCGCTTTGTTGCAGAAGCAACGCAAGAAAAAGTAAACAAAGCCGTAGATGAACTGAACTATGCACCAAGTGCTGTTGCTCGTAGCTTGAAGTGTAATACAACACGCACCATCGGCATGCTAGTGACTCAATCAACTAATCTATTCTTCTCTGAAGTTATCGATGGTGTTGAGAGCTACTGCTACCGTCAAGGTTACACTTTGATCCTGTGTAATACGGGCGGCATCTATGAGAAGCAACGTGACTACATTCGAATGCTTGCAGAGAAACGTGTAGATGGCATCTTAGTTATGTGTTCTGACCTAACTGAAGAACTAAGAGAGATGTTAGACCGTCACGCTGACATCCCTAAAGTTATCATGGACTGGGGCCCTGAGAGCTCTCAGGCTGATAAGATCATCGATAACTCAGAAGAAGGTGGCTACCTAGCGACCAAATACCTTATTGAACGCGGTCACTCTAAGATTGCATGTTTAAGTGGCCACTTAGACAAAGCAGCATGTGTTGAACGTATTGCCGGTTACAAGCGCGCACTGAACGAAGCAAAGATTTCTGCTGATGAAAATATGATCATCGAAGGCAACTTTGAGTGTGATACGGCTGTTCTTGCTGCAGAACAAATCGTTGAGATGGAAGATCGTCCAACGGCGGTATTCTGCTTTAACGACACAATGGCACTCGGCTTAATGAGCCGACTGCAAGAAAAAGGCATCCGCATTCCTGAAGATATCTCAGTGATCGGTTACGACAACATCGAACTCGCTGAATACTTCTCTCCGCCGTTAACGACAGTTCACCAACCAAAACGTCGTGTTGGTAAGAATGCATTCGAAATTCTATTGGAGCGCATCAAAGACAAAGACCACGAAAAACGCGTCTTCGAAATGCACCCTGAAATTGTTGAACGAAGTACAGTTAAGACGTTAAATTAATTGATAATTCGAGTTTAATTTCATCAAGCGCACCTTTAGGTGCGCTTTTTTTATCAGCAACTATAATGAACCCTTATGCATAAATGAAAGATCATTAATTGAAGCAGTATCACATTTTGAAATATCAAGTGTGAGCTTCATTCAACAAAAACTTTATTCTATTCAATCAGTCACGCACAGGGCAAACCACTCGAAAGAGTGAGACGCAAAGCTTCCGGCCTAAACCACTCGTTGGTATGGTAGCGGGGTTACCGATGGCAAAATGCAGTAACTACTAATAATTTAGTAATTTACAGCTTATTGACAATTTAATTGCAACATTTTGCTAATCTCTCGGACCTGCTTATTTGGTGGCGTAGTTCAAATACACCGAGATAAATAACATGGATAAACCGATACTAAAGGACTCGATGAAGTTATTTGAGTCCCTAGGAAAAATAAAATCACGCTCAATGTTTGGTGGCTTCGGTCTTTTTGCTGATGACACTATGTTTGCTCTGGTTGTAAATGACCAGTTGCACATACGCGCAGACAAAGGCACAACTAAACAATTCGAACAACAAGGGTTTCAACCGTACGTCTACAAAAAACGTGGTTTCCCTGTCGTTACTAAATATTTCGCTTTACCTGAAGGCCTCTGGCAAGACCAAGAGAAAATCTTGCAGCTTGCAACCACGTCTCTAGGTTTTGCTAAAGAAGAAAAAGCTGAGCAGTCTTCTGCTAAGCCGACCCGACTCAAAGATCTGCCTAATCTTCGACTCGCTACCGAGCGTATGTTGAAAAAGGCAGGGATCGATTCTGTAGAACGTTTATATGAATCTGGCTCTGTAAACGCATTTAACGCCATCAAAGAATCGCATGCGTCTTCTGTCAGTATTGAACTACTTTGGGCGCTAGAAGGCGCGATTAATGGTACACATTGGTCTGTTATACCGCAGCAGCGTCGCGAAGAGCTTATCAATCGCGTCAATTAACATTGTCAGTGCAATCTATATACATAACTAAGCCGCATTTACTGCGGCTTTTTTTATATCTGGTGAAAGTTAATCTATGCTTTGCCTGTCTATCTATACTATCGGTATGCATTGAAAATTTAGAGGAAGTATCAATGAGTAAGAAAATGATATTGGGTATTGTGTTGGTCGTAACCATCGTCTTGTTAGGCATCAATTTCGGCCAGTACTTAACGCTTGAAAATGCTAAGGCCCAACAAGCTGTGTTAAATGACTACATTGACAGCAACTTTATTGCGGCTGCCGCTATCTATTTTGTCGCGTATGTCATGATTACGGCTTTCTCCATTCCTGGTGCCGCTGTTGTAACCTTATTAGGGGCCGCGCTATTTGGCTTCTGGAACAGCTTGCTACTGGTATCTTTCGCAAGTGCGATCGGTGCGACCTTAGCTTTCTTAAGTAGCCGTTACCTGTTGCGTGACTGGATTCAAACCAAGTTTGGTGACAAATTGGCGACGATTAACAAGGGGGTTGAAAAAGACGGCGCATTTTACCTGTTTTCTCTGCGTCTGATTCCTGTATTCCCATTTTTCCTTATCAACCTATTGATGGGTCTAACATCGATGTCAGTGAGTCGTTACTACATTACGAGTCAAATCGGGATGTTACCGGGGACGGCGGTTTTCTTGAATGCTGGTACTCAGCTCGCAGAAATTGATTCACTTTCGGGCATCGTCTCCCCTTCAGTACTATTGTCATTTGCATTATTGGGGATATTCCCAATAGTGGCTAAATGGTTGATGGGTAAGTTTCGCTCAGCACCCGTAGCTGAATAATGTATATAGCAGAATAGTTTATAATATCTAAACAACACAGATAGCCGAATAAGGTTCTATTTCAATGAAAATCTTCAGTGCATCGAATCCGACAGAAGCTCATATCATCTGTGGATTGTTAGAAAGCGAGAATATTGCCTGTGAAGTCCGTGGTGAGGGGTTGTTCGGATTAAAGGGGGAAATCCCATTCACTGAAGAAACTGACCCTTACGTATGGTTATATGAGCCAGAATTGGCCAGTAAAGCTCGCATGCTCGTCAATGACTACCAAAAGCAGCAAGATTCGATCATCTATGAAGAGTGGCGTTGTGGTGAGTGTCATGAAGTCAACGAAGCGCAATTCGGCTCTTGCTGGCAGTGCGGTGCTGCCTCACCTGAATAGCAGGGTTTCAGTGACCTGATAGAACGATTCGGTCAGATACCTCCTCCAATTAAAAACGGGAAGCTAAAGTTAGCTTCCCGTTTTTATTTCAATTCGATTAACTCATCATCTTTGATTTCACGCCTAGAAAATCACTGAATTTGTTTTTGAATAAACGCAATCGAACGCTGATTAAACTCTTCAGGGTTTTCCACGTTACACACGTGTCCACAATTCGGGATTTCTACTAGCTCACTCGATTCATGCGCTGCAACCATTTCTTTTACAGGCTTAATAAACATGTAGTCACGTTCACCCATCAAATAAAGAGTCGGTATTGGTAGCTCTCTATCTTTAAAATATTTCATCAAGGGGTTTACATCAGCCGTTAAGATAAACCAGCGTTTAAATTCTTTCTGGCACAGTTTTTTGGCTTCGCGGATAAAAAGGTGACGAGACTCTTTTTGGCTTTTTTGTGGCATCACAACATAAGCAAAAAGGCTGTATAACCACATGTAAGGAATGATGTGCTTGCTGAGGTTACCCAACTTGATTAACACTTGAGAGCGAGTGTTTAGCTTGGTGACAGCGCCACCCAGTACCATTGAACGTACACGGCCAGCCGCCAGTTCGGCAACGTTACGCACAATAATCGTGCCCAAAGACATGCCAACGAAATGTGCAGAACGGATCTTAAGATGGTCTAACACTTTAAGAATATCAAGCGTCACCGATTTGAACGTATAACGATTCGAAATCAGCCCTTTAAGTATATTGTCTGATTTACCGTGCCCTCTCAGATCAATGAGAAGTAAGTTGAAATGCTGTTTATACGCTTTGATCTGCTTGAACCAGATGGAGGAACTGCCTCCTGCGCCATGCACAAATACAACCCACTCATCGCTCGTAGGGTGAGTAAATGTTTTATGAAATAGTAAACTCTCAGACATACCTATCGCTTTAATTATTGGAATGGAGCTATGCCTCATCACGAGGCGATGACTAAGGATACCACGCTATTAAGAACTTTAAGTGATAATAGTGTCAAACCTATCATTAGTCATGTGAATACCTACCTCACCTTTTCTACCTGACTAAAATGAGTTTGCAAGCTTTGTCTTCGTAAACGTGATGTGCTCTGACCAGGAAACCAAAAGGCACTCTACAATTAGAGCGCCTTCATTTAGTACGAGCGGCAGTTGCTCGCCAGCTAACTTTAAAGCTAAGTCAACAAGTTAAAATGCTGAATGATACATAGCTAGGTATTCTTTAGCCGCATCTTCCCAACTAAAATCTTGCTGCATCGCATAAAGCTGAACACGCTTAATTTCAGATGGGTTTTGTGCGTAAAGCAGTAATGAACGATGTAACACAGCCAATAACGCTTGCGGTGTTGGCTCTTCAAAAGCAAACCCAGTCGCGACTTCAGGATCTTCATCGTAATCATTCACGCTGTCTTTTAAACCTCCCACAGAACGAACAATCGGCAAAGTACCGTAAGCCATGCTGTAGATTTGGTTTAAGCCACACGGTTCAAATTCCGAAGGCATCAAGAAGAAATCAGAGCCTGCTTCAACCAAGTGCGCAAGTTCATTATTGTACGCTTCTACGAACGAGAACTTATCTGAGTGAAGCGCTGATAGCTCTTTCAATTGACTCGCCAAAACCGGATCGCCAGTACCGACAATCACGATCTGAAGATCATTTTTCAAAAACTGTTCGATGATAGGCAGTAAGTAATGAACACCTTTTTGATTCGTCAAGCGACAAACCATGCCATAAACCGCGCAATCGGCAACGGGTAAACCTACATCTTGTTGCAGTTTTTGCTTACAAGCTGATTTTCCGCGAGCCATGCTGTGCTTGGTCGCTTTGTATTTACGAGGAAGGAAAGCATCAGTTTCCGGATTCCAAGCCCCATAATCACACCCATTCAAAATGCCGAACAGATCAGCAGATCTGTGTTGGAATTCTGCAGCCATACCGTGGCTACCTAATTCCGTTTTCAACTCTTCTGCATAGGTAGGACTTACTGCGTTCACTTTATCCGCACACATCACTCCAGCTCTTAGCATAGTGACATGAGTGTCACTCACTGAAGCTTCAGGCGCATGGTAACTGTGCATCTCTGGCAGGAATTGAAGTTCATCGTATGCGAACACACCTTTGAAAACCGCATTGTGGATCGAGATAACACTGCGCGTATTTTCAAAGAAATCGTGTTGTTGATAACGCGATTTAAGCAAGAAAGGAACGAAACCAGTATGCCAGTCATTTGCATGAATGACATCCGGTTGAAAACCAAGCTTAGGAAGCATATCAAGACAGGCTGCACTAAAGAACGAGAAGCGCTCTCCGTTATCAGCATAAGCTTGATTGTTTTCTGCGTACATTTCCGGGCGGTCGAAATACTTGGCACATTCAATACCAAAAACTGGAACGCCTTCTACGCTCAGTTTTTTAACTTGATAAGCCGTATGAGGCCAATGATCGAGTTCAGTCGATAAAATAACTTCTGCTGAATCAATGTTTGGAATGTTTCTATATGCGGGGATAGTCACTCGAACGTCCTGTTCGAGTGTTTGCAACGCTTTCGGCAGTGCCTTGGCTACATCAGCCAAGCCACCACTTTTAATCAAGCCTTCAACTTCAGACGCTACAAAAAGTACCGAGAGAGTCTTAGTAACCAACTCGTGCTCCTTTAGAAATCACTACAACACCATCGTCAGATACGTGGTAATGCTTTTTGTCTTCTGTCAGATTCACACCAATCTGTGTACCCGGTGCGATGTCTGCATCTTTATCAATGATAACGCGGCGCAAGATACAACCCTCACCCACTTTTACATCACCGAGTAAGATACTTTCGCTGATATCACACGCTGATGCGATATTGCTGCGGAAGCCCAATACACTCTTTTCAATACGCGAACCACGTACATAACTACCGCTACACACAAGGCTATCAATGATCTGAATTCGACCATTTGCCGAATCAGTAAACGTAGCTGGTGGTAGTGGCGGGTAATAAGTGTGTAGAGGCCATTTACGGTTGTATAGCGAGAATGGCGCATCTTTCTTAAGAAGGTCCATGTGCGCTTGCCAGTACGCGTCAATCGTACCTACATCGCGCCAGTAAACTTCTTCTTTCTCACCAGTAATACGGTTGGTGCTGAAATCATAAACAAACACGTCACCACGTGGGAACATGTTTGGAATAATGTCTTTGCCGAAATCGTGTGTCGAACCTTCTCTATCAGCATCTTCCGTTAGTTCAGCAAAAAGCTCTTTCGCTTCGAACACGTAGTTGCCCATTGAAACGAGCGCTGATTCTGGATCGCCCGGGATCGACTTCGGATTTGCAGGTTTCTCTTCAAAGCCAATCATACGGCCGTCAGCATCAACCTCAATAACACCGAATTCTGATGCTTCAGCAAGCGGCATGCGCAATGCTGATACTGTTAGAGCCGCTTTCTTCTCTTTATGGAAATCAAGCATCTGTTTGATGTCCATCTTATAAATATGGTCTGAACCAAAAATACATACTTGATCAGGTTCTTCCAACTCCATAAAGCCCATGTTTTGGTAGATAGCATCTGCTGTGCCTTCATACCAACGCTTTCCTTTACGCATTTGCGCAGGAATTGGGTCGATAAAACGGTCTGTTATACCACTGATATTCCAGCCTTTTTTCATATGGTGGAACAGTGACTGTGACTTAAATTGTGTTAATACGTAGATCTTCATTAGATCAGCATTAACGAAGTTGTTCAAAGCGAAATCAATTAAGCGGTAACTACCACCGAAAGGAACCGAGGGTTTGCTGCGAGATTCAGTTAAAGGTCTTAAGCGAGAGCCTTCACCACCAGCAAGAATCATTCCCAATACACCAGCCATTTTATTCTCCATATATCTATAGCTTGTCGATGTTAGTACTCGTAGAGGTATCTTCCTCTGGGGGATGAGCACCAACACTTATTTCGGTATTTAGCGAATATCCATTCACATACAGTGACAATATCCTAAGCCAAACGTTGTTATGTGTGCACTATTCTTTGCACTTGGTTTTATATACGTTATCGACTTTTTGGCCGAATTCAATTTTTAATACGCCATTCTGTGGTACGTAAGCTGATTGCTTTCCTAAGACTTAAAGCAGCTCACACTACACCGTCCAGACGAAACATTACATTAACACCCGACACACATCAGGTATACAACTAAACGCTGATCTGTGAGTTACAATATTTTAATTAAGTTACATTTTCGTTAAAGTTGCATAAGAAGATATGATTAATTGCCGCCATTAATTTCGCGGTGTGAATTTAATAAATCCCCACCGACGAAACACCAGGTCAACGAGTTGCATATTTAGTCATATTGAGATCAAAAAAAGCAGCCATTAGGCTGCTTTTTCATCAATAACGTTCAGTTATTTCTCTTTAGGCTTTTTACGCTTATCCGTAACTTCCCACTTACCGTCGATGTACAACGCAGTCCAACCGGACGGTTTTCCATCTACTTCAGTACGCACGTAGTTTTCTTTGGTCTTACGACTAAAACGAACCACTGTCGGCTTACCATCAGGGTCAGCAACTGGCGCTGATGCTAGGTATTGGAACTTAGGTGAGATACGGTCTTTAAAACGAACCAGCTCTTCCACTAATGGTGCACGTGTTTCACGTGATTTAGGGAAGTTGCTCGCAGCCATAAATAGACCAGAAGCACCATCACGAAGAACAAAGTACGCGTCTGAATTTTCACACGGAAGTTCAGGGAAATGCACCGGGTCTTCTTTTGGTGGCGCAACTTCGCCATTTTTCAGAATCTTACGAGTGTTCTTACAATCTTCACTCGTACAGTCCATGTATTTACCAAAACGACCGTTCTTCAGAACCATGTCAGAACCACACTTGTCACACTCAACAAGTGGACCATCGTAGCCTTTCACTTTAAATTCGCCGTGCTCAACCACATAACCTTCACAGTTCGGGTTGTTACCACATACGTGCATCTTACGCTTATCATCGATTAGATAGGCATCCATTGCCGTTTCACAAATAGGACAACGCTTTTTAGCTCGAAGTGCTGCTGTTTCAACGTCTTCTTCAAGCACGTTGATAATGCCTTCTTCATCACCAAGATTGATTGTTGTCTTACAACGCTCTTTTGGTGGAAGTGCATAGCCAGAACAACCAAGGAATACGCCTGTCGAAGCAGTACGAATACCCATTTTACGGCTACAAGTCGGACACTCAATATCGGTTTCCACGATATGATTTGGCTTCATGCCACCAGCGTCTTCGTCTAAGTCTGCTTTTTCCAAATCGCCAGTAAAGTCTTCGAAGAAGTTATCTAGCACGCCTTTCCAGCTTGCTTCGCCTTCTGCGATTTGGTCCAACTTCTGCTCCATACGAGCAGTGAAGTCGTAGTTCATTAGGTCATTGAAGCTGCCGTCTAGACGGTCAGTAACAATTTCACCCATCTTCTCAGCATAGAAACGACGCTGTTCAACTTTTACATAACCACGATCTTGAATCGTCGAGATGATTGATGCGTATGTTGAAGGACGACCAATACCACGCTTCTCAAGCTCTTTAACTAGCGCCGCTTCAGTGAAACGAGCCGGTGGCTTAGTGAAGTGCTGTTTAGGGTCTAGCGCGATCAGATCGAGCTTATCGCCGATCTGTACTGCTGGAAGGATCGTATCTTCGTTCTTACCCATTGGACGCTGAACACGAGTCCAACCATCAAATTTAAGGATACGACCTTTCGCTTTCAACGTGTACTCATCGGCTTTAACGCTTACTGTCGTTGAATCGTATTGAGCTGGCGTCATTTGACACGCTACGAATTGATTCCAAATTAGCGAGTAAAGCTTGTGTGCGTCTGCGTCTACGCCGTTTAGATCTTCCGACTTAACATCTACACTTGAAGGACGAATCGCTTCGTGGGCCTCTTGAGCGCCCTCTTTGCTGCCGTATGCAAGTGCTTTAGGTGGAAGGTATTGCACGCCGTACTCAGAACCAATGTATTCACGAGCGGCTTCTACAGCTTCTGAACTCAAGTTGGTTGAGTCAGTACGCATATAAGTGATGTAACCCGCTTCATACAGGCGTTGAGCCAGCATCATGGTTTTCTTTACGCCATAACCAAGACGCGTACTCGCCGCTTGTTGCAGCGTCGACGTGATGTAAGGTGCAGACGGCTTACTCTTTGTTGGGCGGTCTTCACGTTTACATACTTCGTATTGCGCTTTTTCTAAAACGCTAACAGCAGCTTGTGTTTGCGCTTCATTTTCAGGTTTAAACGCAACACCGTCTTTCTGCGCTACTTGCAGTCTAAAGTCGGTTTTCTCGGCTGTTTTAGTATCAGCATGCACATCCCAGAACTCTTCAGGGATAAAGGCGTTGATCTCGCGCTCACGCTCTACCAGTAGTTTTACCGCTACTGATTGAACACGGCCAGCGGACAGGCCTCGTGCTACTTTTTTCCAAAGCAGAGGTGACACCATAAAGCCAACAACACGGTCCATAAAACGTCGTGCTTGTTGTGCGTTTACGCCATCAATATTTAGCTCACCTGGAGTTTCGAAAGCTTGTTGAATAGCATTCTTGGTGATTTCGTTAAAAACCACTCGCTTGTATCGCGTTTCATCGCCACCGATGATCTCACGAAGGTGCCATGCGATAGCTTCTCCTTCGCGGTCCAAATCGGTTGCGAGATAAACATGGTCTGCGTTCTCAGCCAGTTTTTGCAATTCAGCGACGACTTTCTCTTTACCAGGTAGGATTTGGTAGTTCGCTTCCCACTCTTTATACGGGTTGATACCCATCTTTTTGATAAGAGCTTTGCGATCTTTTTCTTTCTTGATACGAGCTTTGTCTTCTGGGCTCATACCCTTGGTTGAAACTGCAGCAGCCTTTTGACCAGTACTTTGACCTGCCGTTGGTAAATCACGTACGTGACCTACACTCGACTTAACGACAAAGTCTTTGCCAAGATATTTATTGATAGTTTTAGCCTTGGCTGGCGACTCCACTATAACGAGCGATTTACCCATATTGACTCTAACGTCCTTAATCACGATGCTTCAGCACCAACAATTTAGCTTGTGGGCTTTTACGCATGATATTCTAAATTCATTGCTTCTTTTTTTACTATTGTGCGAGATTACTAGAAGATCAACCGCTTTTTTCAAAATTGGATCTGATCGCTCGACAATTCGACGACTCATAGATAAAAGGGTCACAATATAAAGAAGCTATAAAGTACTCACTAAGAATACTTGCAAGAGCCTATTCATCAGGCATTACGTCTAAACGGGCTCATACTAAGCTTGTCCGCGAATCTAACGCGAGCCCCATTCAATTATTTTTGCCGTAAATCACAAAATAAATTGTGGATGTTTGAAAAGACTCTCTTAATCGGTTGTGAAATCATTGAATTTCTAGTTCGACACCATAAACTCAACGTTATATTCAGTTATCAGAGATAAACTCATGACAAAGAAAGTAATAGCAGAATTTGATTTACTGCTTATCGCAAACCAAATTATCCAATCACATGATGACTACATTGAAGGCATGCGCGCAAACAGCGTAGTAGAAAAAGACGATGTACTCGTCTTCAAAGGTGAATACTTCTTAGACAGCAATGGAATGCCGACAGAGAATACAACCGCGGTATTTAACATGTTTAAATACTTAGCGCACCACCTTTCGAAAGAATTTACAATTCAGCAATAATTAAAAAGCTTGCCACTTAGGCAAGCTTTTTTGTTCCTAAACCTTTACATACTAAGCATTTTTATAGACTTAGCATTTTCAGCTTGTCGAAATAATCAGGGAATGTCTTTGACGTACAACCTGGATCATTAATCGTCACAGGCGTATCGCTCAAAGCAACCAGCGAGAAACACATCGCCATACGGTGATCATCGTAAGTATCAATCGCCGCATGAGTCAGTTCAGCCACAGGGTTAACAATAATGTAATCTTCACCCTCTTCCACTTCAGCGCCGACTTTGCGTAGCTCTGTTGCCATTGCAGCCAAGCGGTCTGTCTCTTTCACACGCCAGTTGTAGACATTACGGATTGCCGTTGTGCCTTTCGCAAACAATGCGGTTGTCGCGATAGTCATCGCAGCATCTGGGATATGGTTATAGTCCATATCAATGCCTTTCAGCTCGCCACAACGAGAAATAACGTAGTCGTCACCCCATTCGATTTCCGCACCCATTTTCTCAAGCGCATCAGCGAATTGGATATCACCTTGGATACTGTTTTTACCAATACCAGTGACCTTAATCTCACCACCTTTGATAGCAGCGGCTGCAAGGAAATATGACGCAGATGATGCATCACCTTCAACCAAGAAATCACCCGGTGCCGAGTAAGATTGCCCGGTAGGAATCACAAACTCTTGGTAATCATTATTGATCACGTCCACACCAAATTGCTTCATGATGTGCAGCGTAATATCGATGTAAGGTTTAGAAACCAATTCACCGTCAATTTTAATGGTCACTTCACCTTCAGCTAAAGGCGCAGCCATCAAAAATGCCGTCAAAAATTGACTAGAGATCGAACCGTCGATAGAAACCGTACCGCTCTTCAAACCGGTACCTGTGATCTTCAATGGCGGGTAGTTTTCGTTCTCTAAATATTCAACGTCGGCACCGGCTTCTCGTAGTGCTGTTACTAAGTGGCCAATTGGGCGCTCTTTCATACGAGGCTCACCAGTAAGAACGTATTCACCGCGACCTAAACATAGTGCAGCCGCCAACGGACGCATCGCCGTACCCGCATTACCTAAGAAAAGCTCTAGGGCTTTGTCACTTGAAAATGCACCACCAACACCTGTCACTTCACAAACGGTTTTGTCTGCAGACAACTGATAATCAACACCTAACTGAGTCAATGCATTCAACATATGACGAATATCATCACTGTCTAGCAAGTTTGTTAGGCGAGTGGTTCCCGTAGAAAGTGCAGCCAAAAGAAGTGCACGGTTGGAAACGCTTTTTGAACCAGGTAGGTTAACTTCCCCGTTCACTTTTTGAATTGGTTGTAACGTAAGGCTTTCCATTAAATCTTATAGTCCTTGTACCACCCGAAGTCACTGGTGCGTATTTATTTTCGGGTGATGAATAATTCTTCGTACTTGCAGACTAACGAACTTTTCCAACGAACTCCAGAGCTAATCCGGCCCAAACCGGTGATTAATTAGCCAATCAATCGTATTTATATACTAGTACACGAGATCAACTCGAACACCATCTGAAAAATAGAGAATTCGTACATCATCGCCTCGGTTGAACAGCATCGAGTTATCGACATCTTGGATAATGTTGACCAACTTGTCGTCTTTGGTTTTGACCAATAACTCGACCAGTTTGTACTCTACTTTATATTGTGTGTTACCTCGGTTACGAGCAATACCCGCACCTGCTACTGCACCTACAGCTGTCGCCACTTCTTTACCAGTACCGCCGCCAAACTGGTTACCAATCAAGCCACCAATCGCCGCACCTAACAAGGTTTCCCAACCATTCGCTTTCGACTCAACGATCTCTTGCTGAGTGATGTATCTGACCGTATCAATCTCACCATAAACCACCTCGTTTACTGGTCGAGCTTGGTTTCTGTTGTAAGCTGCATTTGCCAACATGGGCAAAACAAGTAAAATCCAAAGCAACTTCTTCATGGTAAAACTCCTAAAGACCTCTTGGTCAGTGATTAATCTGTAATGCGGTACTTATGACTATATACCTAACCGAACTTGATACTACTAGTATAGAGTTTCCTTCGCCTTTCGACGCGCTTGATGACCCCAACGGTCTGCTCGCCTTCGGTGGTGATTTATCACCAATGCGAATTTTAAACGCTTATAGCCAAGGTATATTTCCATGGTATGGCCCAAGTGAGCCTATACTTTGGTGGAGCCCTGCACCGCGAGCGGTATTTAATCCTAAGACATTCGAACCGTCAAAAAGTCTTAAAAAGTTTCAAAGAAAGCACAATTACCGAGTCAGCATCAACCAAGCGACGGACAGAGTAATTGGTTATTGCTCTTCACTAAGACCCGAAGAAGAAACCTGGCTAAACAGCGACATGCAGTCAGCCTACCGCAAACTCGCTTCATTAGGTTTCTGCCACTCGGTTGAGGTTTGGCAAGATGATGAACTGATCGGTGGACTTTACGGCTTACAAAGAGGCCAAGTCTTTTGCGGTGAATCGATGTTCAGCCTAAAGACCAATGCCTCTAAAATTGCGCTGTGGTACTTTTGTAAACACTTTACCCGATTCGGCGGACAACTGATTGATTGCCAAGTCATGAACCCTCACTTGGAATCCTTGGGCGCTATCGAGGTTGATAGGGATGAATTCCTAGGCTCTCTGCAATTACTCAAAGAGTTCTCCGTTGACGATGCATGCTTTAAAACCCAATGGCTAAAGGAAATGCCTTAATGAATCCAGATTTACAACAAATCAGAATTGGATTAACAGACAATCACGCTTGCAGCTACTTACCTCACTTCGAAGAGAGAGTGGCGGTCACGCTTGACGAACACATGCACACCTCAGATAACTATGAAGTTCTGCTTGCGAATGGATTTCGCCGCAGTGGTTCAACCATTTATAAGCCACATTGCGATAATTGCTCAGCATGCCAAGCGATTCGGCTTTCAATTCCTGAGGTTAAGCTTTCCAAAAGCCAACGACGGATCCTTAACAAAGGAAAATCACTACGTTGGGAACTGAAAGATGAGATGGATGACAACTGGTTTGACTTATACAGTCGCTATATCACCGCTCGTCACCGTTCGGGAACCATGTACCCACCCAAGAAAGAAGAGTTTCTACAATTCTCTAAAAATGAGTGGCTTACTACAAAGTTCATGCACATCTATGATGAGAACAAGTTGGTTGGTATCGCCGTAACCGACATCATGGCTCACTGTACGAGCGCGTTTTATACCTTCTTCGATCCTGATATAGACATTTCGATGGGAACACTTGGCGTTCTATTTCAGATCCAACATGCCCAGAAAGAACAAAAACAATGGTTATATTTGGGTTATCAAATCGATGAATGCCCTGCGATGAACTATAAAGTACGATTTCAACGTCATCAAAGGCTAGTAAATCAGCGGTGGCAAGGGTAGAATACGCGACAACTTTACATATTTTGATTTTAACGGCACAATCAAGCCGTTGAAAACCGCCAAATTTCGAAAGAGGATTAGATGGCTAAAGAAGACGTAATCGAGATGCAAGGCACTGTCCTTGATACTCTACCAAACACAATGTTCCGTGTTGAGCTTGAAAACGGTCACGTAGTGACAGCACACATCTCTGGTAAAATGCGTAAGAACTACATCCGTATTCTTACTGGTGATAAAGTAACTGTTGAGATGACTCCATACGACCTTTCTAAAGGCCGCATCGTCTTCCGTGCTCGTTAATTTTTAATTAGCGAATACAATAAGAAGCGGAGCTTAAGGCTCCGTTTTTTATTGCCTGAGCTTTTTACTACACAAGCACATCAATCTCGCATCTCGCATCTCG
>NZ_JBFRSD010000002.1:211646-241288 GCF_041473395.1 Vibrio sp. 10N.222.55.C6 | reverse complement strand
CTCGCATCTCGCATCTCGCAAGCATAAAAAAACGCACAACCTAAGTCATGCGTTTTATATTTAAGCCTTTGATTTATCAATCACTTCGTTAGTGCATGACCTCTTCTTTAGCACCAACATAGATGAAATCCAATTCGTCTTTTTTCAGGGATACTTTAACCGTACCGCCATCAACCAAGCTACCGAACAGTAACTCGTTAGCAAGTGGTTTCTTAAGCTTCTCTTGAATAACACGTCCCATTGGACGAGCACCCATGGTCTTGTCATAGCCTTTATCAGCTAACCAGTGACGAGCATCCTCAGAAACCTCTAAAGACACGCCACGAGCGTCCAGTTGAACCTGAAGCTCGACAATGAACTTATCAACTACTTGGCTAATCACACTTGGGTCAAGGCTGTTGAACCAAATGATATTATCAAGACGGTTACGGAACTCAGGAGTAAATACCTTCTTGATTTCGCCCATCGCATCTGGCGCATGATCTTGTTGGATCAGGCCGATCGATTTCTTCTCGGTTTCAGCCACACCTGCGTTGGTCGTCATCACTAGAATCACATTACGGAAGTCCGCTTTGCGACCATTGTTGTCAGTTAGCGTGCCGTTATCCATTACCTGCAGTAGCAAGTTAAAGATATCTGGGTGAGCTTTCTCGATTTCATCCAGTAACACAACAGAGTGCGGGTTCTTGATTACGGCATCCGTTAGCAAACCACCTTGGTCGTAACCAACATAACCAGGAGGCGCACCAATCAAGCGGCTCACTGAGTGTCGCTCACCGTACTCAGACATATCAAAGCGCAGAAGCTCAATACCCATCAACTTAGACAGCTGAACAGTCACCTCTGTTTTACCGACACCAGTAGGACCAGCAAACAAGAATGAACCAACAGGTTTATTGTCTGCACCCAATCCAGCACGGGTCAGCTTAATCGCTTCACTCAATACATCGATTGCAGGGTCTTGTCCGAATACCAACATTTTCATGCGCTCATCCAGTTTCTGGAGTGTATCTTTGTCTGAAGACGATACTGACTTTTCAGGAATACGCGCCATTTTCGCAACCATTGACTCAATATCAGCCACGCTTACCGTTTTCTTACGACGGCTTGCAGGTGCCAAACGACTACGAGCGCCCGCTTCATCGATTACGTCAATGGCCTTATCAGGAAGGTGGCGTTCATTAATGTATTTAGCTGACAGTTCCACAGCGGCACGCAACGCTTTGTTGGTGTAGCGCACTTCGTGGTGAGCTTCGTATTTTGGCTTCAAGCCAATCAGGATCTTGGTCGTATCGTCTAGCGATGGTTCAATAATATCTATTTTCTGGAAGCGACGAGCTAAAGCACGCTCCTTCTCAAAAATACTGCTGTACTCTTGGTACGTTGTTGAACCGATGCAACGTAATTTGCCACTGCTTAGTAATGGTTTAATTAAGTTTGCCGCATCAACCTGACCACCCGATGCAGCCCCGGCACCGATAATGGTGTGGATCTCATCGATGAACAGAATCGCGTCTTCTTCTTTCTCCAGTTGCTTAAGAATCGCTTTAAAACGTTTCTCAAAGTCACCACGATATTTGGTTCCGGCTAACAGTGAACCGATATCTAGAGAATAAATTACGCTGCTCTGAATGATTTCAGGCACTTGTCCTTCAACGATGCGCCATGCAAGACCTTCCGCGATGGCAGTTTTACCTACCCCCGCTTCACCCACTAACAGAGGGTTGTTCTTACGACGACGACACAGAACTTGGATAGTGCGTTCTAGCTCTTTGTCACGACCGATTAGTGGGTCAATATTGCCCTGCTTTGCGACTTCGTTAAGGTTAGTAGCAAAATTTTCTAAACGGTCTTCAGAGTTAGCTTCTTCAGCATTTTCTGCACCACCAAATGAATCGGATGATGAAGGACTGTCGCCTTCGTTGCTCGCTTTGGTAATACCGTGTGAGATGAAGTTAACAATATCTAAGCGACTAATGTCGTTTTTCTTAAGAAGATATGCCGCGTGAGATTCTTGCTCACTAAAAATAGCCACAAGTACGTTAGCACCTGTTACTTCGCTGCGACCTGAAGATTGAACATGAAAAACAGCGCGTTGAAGTACTCGTTGGAAGCTCAACGTAGGCTGAGTTTCGCGAGTTTCGTCGCTTTCAGGGATAAGTGGGGTCGTTTGATCGATAAAAATATCGAGCTCATTGCGAAGAGCATCGAGATCAGCCTGACAAGCTTGGAGCGCTTCCTTGGCCGCATCATTTTCTAATAATGCTAGTAGGAGGTGTTCGACAGTCATGAATTCATGTCGCTTGTCTCGCGCACGAGCAAATGCGCCATTTAAACTCGTCTCTAATTCTTTATTTAGCATAAGTACCTCCTAAGGGAACAACAGTGTTGTTCGAGCAATTTATACTTGCTCCATTGTACATAGTAGCGGATGCTCATTTTCCTTTGAGTACATCGTGACCTGCGCTACCTTTGTTTCCGCTATTTCAGCACTGTATGTGCCGCATATAGCTTTACCTTCATAATGAACCTTGAGCATCACTTCCGTTGCTTTTTCGATATCTAGTGAGAAGAATCGCTCTAGGATCTCGATTACAAAGTCCATGGGCGTGTAGTCATCGTTATTCAACACAACGTTATACATCGCCGGTGGCTTTACTTTTGTTGCTTCTTTCTCCAGTAAATCTGAGCCTGGAGATGCCCATTCAAAGTTTCTGCTCATATCGCTTTGCTAAGGGTTATTTTTCGGAAGTCGTGAGTGTTTACCTAACTCAAATTTACCACATTCACGCTTTACCGTGTACTAAGAAACTGCACCTAGAAACAGTACCAAAAAATATTCCTCTATACTGAGCCTAATCCACCATTTCCATCGCTGCAAATAAAAGATCTCGATTAACAAGATTAACATATGTGATTGATTAAAAAGACGCCATAACTATTGATACTAACGATAAGATTACCGCTAAGTTACTATTTGGTTAATAGTTTGCGGTTAATCTCGAATGTGATTTGTTATTAAAATTGATCACTTTTATACCAATTTACTATTGACTGTGCTCAATCATTAGCTACATTGGAGCTAAAAGGTTTTTTAATACACTTTTGCAACATGAATTAAAATCAGTAACACGCTTCAAAAATTAACAATAAGGAATAATTACGCAGGGTAGCGTTAATTTCCGTAAGCAATGTACGAGATTCAAGCTATTAGCTGAAATTCTTTAGCTGGTAGGAATGATATCAATCGCACTTACAACAATTGATATAACAACGTTAGTAACAAAATGCATGAGGGATGTATAGCATGGCTACAGGTACAGTAAAATGGTTTAACAATGCCAAAGGGTTTGGCTTTATTTGTCCAGAAGGTGAAGACGGCGATATTTTCGCGCACTACTCCACAATACAAATGGAAGGTTATCGAACCTTAAAGGCTGGTCAGCAGGTCGACTATGAAGTAGAAAGTGGACCTAAAGGCTCGCATGCTAGCTCCGTTGTTCCTGTAGAAGGCAGCGCCGTAAAATAGGCGAATGCAAACTCATGTTAACCTCCATCAGTCGTCATTAACGGCTGACAGGTAAACAGAATATTGAAACCGCTCATTTAATACCTGTAACACAGGATTACGTGAGCGGTTTTTTTCGTTTTGGGGGCTCTAAAGTTGCTCACTGGACAATGAGCTCGAAGAGCTACTCCCCTTAAGCTAGGTCTTAAGAAGTATTAGACAGAAAAAAGACGCTTTAACATTATCGTTAAAGCGTCTTTCGTTTTGACTTTATCTATAACTTAGCTATCAGCCTAAGCAACTCGTTAGCAAATCACGCTCATGAGTGACTAACGATGAGTCCAATCACTATGCATCAATAAACGCGTTTAGCGTTGAGCTTGGGCGCATTAGTGTTGAAACCAATGCATCGTCAAGTAGGTAGTAACCACCTAAGTCGCCAGCCACACCTTGAGCGTTGTTCAGCTCTGCAACGATCGCTTCTTCACTTTCAGCCAGTTGACTTGCCACACCTGCAAACTCAGCAGCAAGATCAGCGTCAGCCGTTTGCTCAGCAAGCGCCTTAGCCCAGTATGCCGCTAGATAGTAGTGGCTACCACGGTTATCAAGCTCACCTACTCGACGTGAAGGAGACTTGTTGTTATCAAGGAACTCACCCGTCGCTTTATCAAGCGCATCAGCTAGAACTTGTGCTTTAGCGTTACCTGTTACTACGCTCAGGTGCTCTAGAGATGCCGCTAGTGCCAAGAATTCACCTAGAGAATCCCAACGCAGGTGGTTTTCTTTCTCTACTTGTTGAACATGTTTAGGAGCAGAGCCGCCAGCACCTGTTTCAAACAGACCACCACCGTTCATTAGTGGAACAATCGATAGCATCTTAGCTGATGTACCAAGCTCTAAAATCGGGAACAAGTCAGTTAGGTAATCACGTAATACGTTACCAGTAACCGAAATAGTATCTAGGCCTTCTTTGATACGAACCAGTGAGTATTGAGTCGCTTCAAGTGGAGCAAGGATCTTAATTTCAAGACCATCGGTATCGTATTCAGGAAGGTATGCTTCTACTTTCTCAATAAGCTGAGCGTCATGCGCGCGAGACGCGTCTAGCCAAAATACCGCAGGAACACCCGATGCGCGAGCACGAGTAACCGCTAGCTTAACCCAATCTTGAATTGGTGCATCTTTAACCTGACACATACGGAAGATATCACCTTCCTCTACGTCTTGCTCAAGAAGCACTGAACCTGAAGCGTCTACAACTTGAACCTGACCAGCAGCTTCAAGGATGAAAGTCTTATCATGAGAACCGTACTCTTCCGCTTTTTGAGCCATTAGGCCAACGTTTGGTACACTGCCCATCGTTGTAGGGTCGAAAGCACCGTTCTCTTTACAGAAATCAATAACCGCTTGGTAGATGCTCGCGTAGCTACGATCTGGAATCATTGCTTTCGTGTCTTTTTGCTTACCTTCTGGATCCCACATTTGACCTGAAGAACGTAACATTGCAGGCATCGATGCATCAACAATGATGTCACTTGGAACATGTAGGTTAGTAATGCCACGGTCTGAGTCAACCATCGCTAGTGGAGGCTGAGTTTCGTATACTGCTTGTAGGTCAGCTTCGATTGCCTGTTTCTGATCTTGAGGAAGTACAGCGATTTTTGCGTATACATCGCCGATGCCGTTATTGACATCAACACCTAACTCGTTGAACAGCTGACCGTGCTTAGCGAATACGTCTTTGTAGTAAACCTTAACCGCATGACCAAAAATCACAGGGTCAGACACTTTCATCATCGTCGCTTTCATGTGAAGAGAAAGCAGTACGCCTTGCTCTTTAGCAGATGCGATTTCTTTCTCAAAGAACGCAACCAAAGCAGCTTTGTTCATCACTGACGCATCAATGATCTCTTTATCTTGCAGTGCAAAAGCTGGCTTCAGTGTTTTCTTCGCGCCATCTTTGCCAACAAATTCGATGCTCACTTCTGTAGCACCTTCAGTCGTTACTGACTTTTCACTGCCGAAGAAGTCTTTGTCGTCCATACTTGAAACGTGCGACTTAGAATCTGCAGACCATGCACCCATTGAGTGTGGGTTCTTCTTCGCATAGTTCTTAACAGAAAGTGGAGCACGGCGATCCGAGTTACCTTCACGTAGCACAGGGTTTACTGCACTACCTTTGATTTTATCGTAAGTTGCTTTAACGGCTTTCTCTTCGTCAGTGTTTGCTTCTTCTGGGTAATTAGGAAGTGCGTAACCTTTTGACTGTAGCTCTTTGATCGTTGCTTGAAGCTGAGGTACAGATGCCGAGATGTTTGGAAGCTTGATAATGTTCGCTTCTGGTGTCTTAGCCAATTCACCTAGTTCTGCTAATGCATCACCAATACGTTGCTCTTCGTTCAAATAGTCAGGGAAGTTGGCAATAATACGCCCTGCAAGTGAAATGTCGCGAGTATCAACGTTAATACCAGAAGAAGCTGTAAAAGATTGAATGATAGGCAGCAGAGAGTATGTTGCTAGCGCCGGAGCTTCGTCTGTAATGGTATAGATGATCGTTGGTTTTTCAGTAGGCATGAAATTTCCCTATAGTTCTTACAAGCTCATTTAAAGTAGTGAGCGTGTTATAAATTGACCAGTAAGCCACTCTAAGAGTGAAAACTGCTTACTCGATAGTCGTACTCTATCTTATTTTTCATACAATCTTGATGACAGCATGAACCAAATCCGTGAGTGCGTTGTTATAATAAAACACGAAGGTATAATTAAACAAATCAGGCTTAAGAGTCCATCAACTTGTTCTATTTTGTGTCTTTTAGGCGCGCAAATGATAGCTCAATTCCGTTTCAGTGAAAACTTTTCAGCACACTTCGTTTACATTTTTGCAAGGTAGTTAACATGTCTACTCGCTCACGCAGCGCATCTCGTTCAGACAAACCGGCTCGTTCTGGTGCAACATTAAAACAAAGCGGTAATAGACAAAGCCGAAGCAGTGATAAGAATAACACTGGCAATTCGCACAACAAATCTCACTCAAGCAAGCACCGATATAAAGGCAAGCCTACCAATGCAAAACCTAAGGTTGCGCTCGAAGATCGCAAAGTAATTCTGTTCAACAAGCCTTTCGATACTCTAAGCCAATTTACAGATGGCGAAGGGAGAAAAACGCTAGCGGACTTTATTCCAGTGAAAGACGTTTATGCTGCAGGTCGCCTTGACCGCGACAGCGAAGGGTTAATGGTCTTGACCAACGATGGTATTTTTCAAGCTAAGCTAACTCAACCAAACTCAAAATCCCCAAAGACTTACTGGGTACAGGTTGAAGGCGCACCTTCTGAGGAAGATTTAGATAAATTGAGAAAAGGTGTCGAACTAAAAGACGGCATGACACTGCCCGCTCAGGTTGAGGTGATGTCTGAACCTGTTGTGTGGGATAGAAATCCTCCAGTACGCTTCAGAGCCGCGATACCGACAACATGGTTGGCTATTACAATCATTGAAGGACGTAACCGTCAGGTAAGACGAATGACAGCCAATATCGGCTTCCCTACCCTGCGTCTTATCCGTTACTCAATGGGTAATATGAATGTGGGGCAGCTGCAGCCTGGTGAGTGGAAAGAGATTTAACTCATAGCAATATATTAAAGCGAGATTTACGTCTCGCTTTTTTGTACGTGAAGATTGATTACTTTTGGTCAATTAACCATTTTTGGAATGCTTTACGCTCTTCTTCATTTGCTCTTGAATACCATAGCTTAAGTTGAAGCGTATTTTCAGACTCTTGCACAGTACTGTCGCCAGCTACCGTTGCTCCAACTACTGCACCAGTTTGTACCGCCGCTAGCTCTTCTTTCAACGAACGAATCTTGCCTGAATCAAAAACTAAGCCTCTTTCTTGGTTGTAGTCTTTAACCAACTGAGGGATATCGCTGTAAGGCAGTGCACCTTGAGATGGAGGCAAAACTTCTTGCACGACTTCTGCATCATCACCGTTTACAGAGATACTGAATATAGGAAGTTCTCTGTCTACATTTTTTTCGATTTTAGCGTACTTTCTACTTAGAAGATCAATATCAACATCAGCATTTTCGGGAACATTAACTACCATAATGTAAGGAACTGTACTGATAAACTCGCGTTTGCCTTTATCGCTCAAATACCCTGTGTAATCTAAAACGAGTTGGTTTTCACCTGAGGTGAATACAGCGTCTTCCACACTTTCAACAACCTCACCGTTCAAAGTATTTAGCGAAATACCAGAAGCCAAATCAAGAGCAGCCGTTGCGTATGGTGCAGAGAATAGACAGACAAAACTCAAATACCACTTGTTCATGTACGATTCCTTAATCAATAAATGTAAAAAAGCCAGCTAATAGCTGGCTTTTGTATAGCATAGTTAACTACAGATTAGAATGTGTAGTAAACACCAGCAATAACGCCATCAGCATCTAGAGTTTGTGATGCGTATTCGAAATCAGCAGTTTGGTATTCAGCTAGGAATAGGATGTTGTCACGGAATGCGTAATCAACACCAACAACTAGGTTAGTAGAGTCGATATCAGAGATCTTAGAAGTACCCGCTGCTGTAGCGATTTCGTCAGTTGTTGCTACAGAGTATGTAGTGTATAGACGAACAGCGTCGATTTGGTAAGCAGCTGCGATACCCATAGTTTCACCGTTGCCGTAAGAACCAGCAGCGATGTCAGCTAGATCCCAGTAACCGTAACCTTGGTTGCCTTCAAATTGTGCGTATGTAACAGCTAGGTATAGGCCACCAAACTCAGCAGAAGCAGAAGCACCAGCAAGAGAGTAATCTACGTCTTTAGCAGCGTCACCAGTGATGTAAGAAGCACCGATAGAGAAGTTGCTGAATGCGTAATCTGCAGAGATACCGTAAGTGTTGTCAACGTCTTCAGTAGAATTAGTGTTAACGTCAGCTACGATTGTGAAACCTTCAACGAATTGACCTTTGAATACAGCGCCGTGGCCAGAAGACTCGCGGTGGTGACCACCAGTAGAGCCCATGTAGTTACCTTCGTTTGTGATATCATCTTTCTGGATAGCGTCAGCAGATTCTGCTAGGTCGCCAGTTTCACCGAAAGCCATACCCCAAGTGTCAGTTTTAAAACCAGCTAGAACGTCATCGAACTTAGCGTTGCTGCCGTCAGTTTCGATTTCGAAAGATGCGAATGCTGTGAACTGGTCGTTAAGCTTCTGCTCAGCGTCTAGTTGAATTTTAGCCCAAGTAGAAATGTCAGCTTCGTTTTTAACTGTTTTAGTTAGAGTCTCGTCTACTTCAGATTGTTGTAGGTAGATATCTACCTCGCCATTTAGGCCAACTTTAGTATCGTCGTTAGAGTAAATTTCTGCTGCGTTTACAGAAGTTGCTGTAGCTGCGATAGCTAGCGCTAATAGAGTCTTTTTCATAATAAATCCACTGCCTTTTCTAAGAATGGGAGATCCTTGCCCGGTTCCCTTTTATTTTTATGACTGGTCATTACCACTCTTTGTTGGTTAATCACCGTCACTAAATTTCGAGGTCTAGATTGCAAAAGATTATCCTGCGTGTCAAATAAACTAAAAACAAACCTAAAAAAAACACAAAGCAATCAAAATCAACTACTTACATTTTTTTTCATCGTTTTACGAGCAGCTTATCCTTAGTTTTATTAGGAAATATAATAATCCAAAAAAAGAACAAAACAGCATTTAACACCACAAACAACTTGTAAAAACGCCACATCTCAGGATTTAACACCTACAAGCAAGTCTTTTTTAATATTTATATTTCGCAACATAAATAAAATAGTTAAGTTCCTGATGGTTCAGTTTTTTTTTGTGAACAAGATCTACCTTTGATTCAAAAGCAAGCTATTTCACCGTAAATGTACCGACTAGTGATATGTGCTACTATCCTCGCTCCGTTACGTAGGTCACAGTATGCTAACTACTAAAATTCAAAAATCTATTCGCACCAGTTATCAAAACCTCCAAGATCAGTTGGACAACTTTGTACCTCGACGTGCTCAAAATTACCTTGTTGCAGAAATAGCGAAGACACTTTGTGGTCAATACCACAAAAGTAATCGCATGATTGTTGCAGAAGCGGGAACCGGGATCGGGAAATCACTGGCTTATTTAATGGCAACTATTCCTGTCGCTGTGCTCAATAACCGAAAAATAGTCATATCAACGGCGACGGTTGCGCTACAAGAACAGCTCGTCAATAAAGATCTCCCTCTATATAGAAGACTGACTGATCGAGAGTTTTCTTTCATATTAGCGAAGGGCAGACAGCGTTATTGTTGTTCCGAAAAGCTAGCCGCTGCCTGCGGGGTTGATGGCGGACAAATGGCCATGTTCGAATCTAAGCCAAAGAAGAAGGATATCGACCAACTTCAAACCATGTATCGTAGCCTAACCCAAGGTAAATGGGATGGTGACCGTGATTCGTGGCCAAAACCCATCGACAACATGATTTGGCAGATGATTGTTAGTGATAAGCACAGCTGTAATAACAGTATGCCTACTCATAGAGACTGCCCTTTCCAAAAAGCGCGCTCAGAGCTAGATAAAGCAGACGTGATTATCGCCAATCACAGTTTAGTGATGGCAGATGCTGACTTAGGCGGCGGTGTGATACTGCCTGAGCCAGAAAATAGCATCTATATATTCGATGAAGCTCACCATTTACCGCATGTAGCCAGAGATCACTCTTCTGCGGCGGCAAGTCTAAAGGGTGCCGCTTCATGGTTAGAGCGTTTAAACCAATCCATCACTAAGCTTTCAGGCCTCGCTGACGAGAAACGTGTCCACCGGTTTCGAAATGAACTGCAAGACTCAGTGCAACAGCTGATCCCTACCCTGACTCAAATGAGTAAACAGTTTGACGCTAACCACTTTGAAGACGGCTTGTATCGCTTCGAACATGGCGACTTACCTGAGTGGCTTGAGAATGAATCAAAAGACCTCAAGCAACTCACACAAAAGGCGAGCCAAGCAGTTGCGAAGATTGCAGACCTGATTGCGGAACGAGTTAAAGACGGCGAGCTTTCAGCAAAGCTTGCAGAGCCGACACTGGCAGAAATTGGCTTCTATATACAAAGAACAGAGAACCTTGCTCAAGTTTGGCGCTTAATGGCTGAACCGAAGAGAGAAAAAGGCGCTCCTTTGGCTCGTTGGCTCGAACTGAATAAAGAAAGTGAAGGCGATTTCGTTGTTAATGTTTCGCCACTAGAGGTGGGTTGGCAATTGGATCAGCAAATCTGGAGCCGCTGTGTGGGTGCGGTATTAGTATCTGCAACCATGAGGGCGCTCAACTCTTTCAGCTTTTTCTGTCATCAAGCAGGCATCAGCCAAAAAGCAGAAGATGGCGTACAATTTTTGGCTTTGGCATCACCGTTTGATTACCAGAATCAAGCAGAGCTGATCGTGCCGGCAATGAAGTACGAACCACAAGCACCTCAGTTTACCGAATATCTTATTGAAATTTTGCCTAAGGTAATAGAAGACAAAAAAGCCAATCTCGTTCTATTCTCTTCTTACTGGCAAATGAACAAAGTTGCAGAGGCTTTAGCAACAGATTTCGTTAAAAAGTCGTGGGCATTGCAGGTTCAAGGTGATACTTCACGAACTGAAATCCTAAAAAAACATAAAAAGCTAATAGACCAAGGTAAAACCAGCGTTCTTTTTGGAACTGGCAGCTTTTCTGAAGGTCTTGATCTACCGGGTGAGCTTCTTGAAAACCTCGTTATTACCAAGATACCTTTTGGTGTTCCTACCTCTCCCGTAGAGCAAGCACATTCAGAATATATTGAATCACGCGGTGGTAACCCTTTTATGCAGATTACTGTTCCAGATGCGAGTAAAAAGCTTATTCAATCTGTGGGTAGACTACTGCGTAAGGAAAGAGATTCTGGTAAAGTCACGATCCTTGATAGACGCATAGTAACGAAGCGATACGGAAAGTCCCTACTCGATTCACTACCGCCTTTTAAAAGAACAATAAAATACTAATATCCCCTGCCCTTGAGGTAGTTTTGGGCCTTCATCGCTAGGCCCTTGCATTCACAACCCAACATGACTAATCCATAGATTTTTCATGTGGCTGCCCTATCAGCCGATAACGAGAACACTAGCTATTTATGGAAATGATTGAGCCAACCATGTTGGTCATACTTGCTCTGGTTGCATTTGCAGCAGGCTTTATTGATGCTGTCGCAGGTGGCGGAGGGATGTTAACCGTTCCAGCTTTACTGTCACTTGGTTTACCGCCACACATCGCATTGGGTACTAACAAGCTTGCAGCAACCTTCGCTTCATCTACAGCTGCATTCACTTACTACCGTAAAAAGCTGTTCAAGCCTGAGTGTTGGGTCAATGCATTCATATCTACTTTAATAGGTGCGACCATCGGCACACTCACTGTTGATGCCATTAGCACCGAGTGGTTAGAGAAGGTATTGCCGTTAGTCATTCTTGCCGCAGCGGTCTATACCATTTTTCATAAGACTCCAGATGTGAGCCATAATGTGTCTCCTAAGCCATGCCCTGTGCTTAAGAGAAAACAAAAGTACCAAGGATTCATTCTTGGCTTTTATGATGGGGTTGCTGGCCCAGGAACTGGCGCGTTTTGGACGGTAAGCTCTATGGCGCTTTATCGCTTAAACATCTTACTTGCCTCTGGTCTATCCAAAGCCATGAACTTTACCAGTAACTTTACCTCTTTGGTGACCTTCGCGATTCTTGGTCATATTGATTGGGTTCTAGGTTTAACCATGGGCCTTTGTTTGATGGCCGGTGCATTTGTTGGCGCTCACTCTGCTATTCGTTTCGGTGCTACATTTATACGACCTGTGTTTGTTACCGTAGTAAGCGTACTTGCAATTAAACTGGCATATGAAGCTTGGTTTGTGAACTTATAGGCAATAGCCAACGGGGAGTGAGATGAATCAATTTTCAAAGCTAAAAAGTGTCATTGATACCTTGATTGGCCATTGCTCGCAGGTTGATAAATCTCGAGGAGCTTATCATCAAGCCTTGTTTGACCGAGCCTTATTTAAATGTGGCGCCTCTGTTTTGCTTCCCTATGCACTTGAAACTCAGGCAACGTACCGCACCATTGTACGTGAACAAACCACAAATCAACTGACCGCATCCAGAGCCAACTACCTGACAGAAAAGCTGACCAATCAGATTGCAGCAATCCAAAGAGAGTTAGCCAACCATGATTTACGCTTGGACCGAAAAAGTAAGTCAGGGAAAACCCTTAACGACCTATACAACGAACTCGCTCAGCACCAAGACTGGCAAAAGCGATTGGTCGATTTAGTGCGAGTACGAAAGTTAGCGTTTGATTCTGCGCCTCGCCACAGTAAGAAAAAAGCGGAAGAGGCTTGGCAGTTAGCAAAAGAGCGATTAGAACGCTGTGAAGACTCAATGAAAAATATTGAGAGACTGATTAACTTAGAGAACCCTAAGCGAAATGAACACTGATAACACACCATCACCACTGGATAACGCACCAGAAGAAGTTAAGTTAGCTGTCGACCTGATCTATCTGCTCGAAAGCAACGAAATCGATCCAAAAGTCGCGTTAGAAGCAATCAAAATTGTCCAGCAAGATTTACAAGCCAAACTAGCATCTAGCATCTAGCATCTAGCATCTAGCATAAAAATATACAGGATTCACATGTACCAACTCAGCTTTTCTATGCCCGAGTTTCTTGAAAACTACTGGCATAAAAAACCAACCATCTTAAAGGGTGGCTTCCAAAACTTCGTCGACCCAATTTCGCCGGAAGAACTTGCTGGTTTATCGATGGAAGAAGAAGTGGATTCTCGCTTTGTCTCTAACCTCGACAATCAGTGGACTGCAGAACACGGCCCATTCTCTGAAGAAAAGTTTGGCGAATTAACCGAAACTCATTGGCAACTGATCGTTCAAGCAGCGAACCACTGGCACCAAGGCGCAAATCAGCTGACTGAGGCGTTCCAAGCGTTACCAAACTGGTTATTCGACGATCTCATGATCTGCTACTCAGCACCTGAAGGCGGCGTAGGCCCACATATTGATCAATACGATGTCTTCATCATTCAAGGTCAAGGCAAACGTCAATGGAAGGTTGGCGCTAAAGATGTTGGCCAATACAAAGAGACTTTTCAAGCGTCTGCACTTCGTCAAATTGAAGGTTTTGACCCAATCATTGATGAAACTTTAGAGCCGGGCGATATCCTTTATATCCCACCAGGTTTCCCACATGAAGGGAGCACGTTAGAGCCGTCAATGAGCTACTCTATTGGCTACCGCTCGCCTAAAGAACAAGAACTGATCAGCAACTTTGCCGATTTTGTGCTTGCTCATGATATGGGTGACGTACACCTGCACGATCCAGAATTCAAAATGCAAGAAGGCTACGGAAAAATTCGTTCATCGGATTTAAGTAATCTCACAGGCATGTTGAAATCTGCACTAGAGCAACCTGAAACCATCAGTGAATTCATGGGTTGTCTGCTAAGCCAATCACGCCACCAGCTTGATATCGTTGCTCCAGAGCCACTATGGACTCAAGAAGAGATCGCTCAACACTTAGAGTCTGAAGGTGAGATTCACCGAGTATCAGGCTTAAAGGCGCTCTACCACGAAAATGAAAGCAACACTGCTTACATCAATGGCGAAGTGGTTAAGGTGGATGAAGCGGATTCTTCGTTACTCAACATACTTTGCGATGAGACCATGATTACCTCGGCTACTGCCCTATCTCCTTCGGGCATAACTGTCGTGACTGAATTGGTCAACAAAGGCTACTGGTTTATCGAAGAGTAAGCAGCGTCAACCGCTGGTTATTGCCTAGCCTCTAAATAAACAATTAAAAAAGGGACAAATGAAATCTTCATTTGTCCCTTTTTCTATTCAAGAACTGGTTAAGGCTTAATGCTTATACCTTGAACTGATTGACCAACTTCTTTTGTTGTTGAGACAGTTGGTCAATTTCATTGCCGACTTGCTCAGAAGCCGCGGCTTGCTCCAAGATCTTCGCACTCAAATCGCGAATATTAACCACGCTTTGATTTACTTCACCGGAAACCGATTGTTGCTCTTCGGCTGCTCGAACGATCTGACTGTTCATATCACTGATCGCCTCAATAGAAGTAAAGATCGACCCCAGATCTTCAACTGCTTTCTGAACGTGTAGTGCTGTATCGTTAGCTAGGATATTGCCTTCTTGTATTGCTTCAACGACATCTTGAGTTCCAGCATGAACCTTGTCGATCACCGCTCTGATCTCACCAACCGATGACTGGGTGCGACTTGCGAGGTTTCTTACCTCATCCGCAACAACAGCAAAACCTCGACCTTGTTCGCCAGCACGAGCCGCTTCAATCGCCGCGTTCAATGCCAGTAAGTTAGTTTGCTCAGAGATCCCTTCAATCACACTTAAGATCTCGGTGATGTTTCCGTTATTTTTTGCCAATTCTTCAACAATAGGAACAGCACTCGACATACGCTCCACCAGCTTTCTCATTTCACCTGCTGAAAGTTCGATGACTTGTTGCCCTTGTTGAGCAGAACGATTCGCTTCGCACGCTGCATCAACGGCCACTTCTGCATTTTGTACCACTAAGCCCGCAGTTTGAGTCATCTCTTCGGCCGCTGTCGCGACTAGATCCACTTCTTTAAATTGAGACTCGCTGCTTTCACGAGTACTTGATGCTGATGCTTTCGCTTGGCTGGTAGTATTTGCCACTTGTTCTGTGGTGTGAATGACTTCTTTGATTGTGTGTTGCAGCTTATCTAGGAACAGGTTAAATCCTTTTGACAACTGACCGATTTCATCTTGAGACTTCACTTCCAAGCGCTGCGTCAAATCACCTTCACCTGAAGCGATGTCATTCAACCTTTCCACAACCTGACGAATCGGCTTCACAATAGACAACGAGGCAAACGCGATAATGGCTAAGCCAAAGATAATAAACACTGTACCGGCGATCACTTCTGTTTTGATGCCTTCACTTAGCTTAGTGCTAATGATGGAATCCAATTTATTTGCGTCAGCGACGACACTGTCTCTTGGGATCTCAAACAACACCCCCCAAGTTTGGTTAGCTGCAACAACAGGTGCAAAGGCAAGTAACCACTCACCGTTCTCGCTCCATTGCGTTGTCACTTCACCACCAAAGATAAAGTCGGTCATTAAATCACTGTTTGTATTGCCACTTTGGAAAGTTGAACCGACTGCAATGCTTGAATCATCAGAAGCGATGACCGAGCCATCTAGACTAACCACGTAAGCTTTACCCGCACCGTTAAACAAGCTCTGGTCAGATTGAGTAATCACACTGGTTAAACCATCAAGTCTTAGATCAATACCAAGAAAACCAATAGCAACGTCGTCAACCAAAATAGGGACTGAAATAGAGGACGTAAGTAGTGCTACACCACCGCTGTTCACGACTCTCGGCGTACTAATACACGTTTGCCCTGAAGACAAAGGACAGTAAAAACGTTCGCTATTGCTGTCATCATTCAAGATAGATTCTGAAAGAACGTTCGCTAGAACATTTTCACCGTTATCTGCCACCTTCCAGTAAGGAGCAAAACGACCTTTTTCGTTAGAACCAACATAATCAGCATCGACATAATTCGCATCTTCACTATCGAGCAAGTCAGGCTTGAAAACTAGATACGCTCCTTGAATAGAGTCGAAGTTTAAAACCGAGCGACGAACCATTTCATCCAAGGCGGTACGAAGCTCTTCACTTGGTGTAAAGTTTTCGTCTGCATTGTTTTTTAGAAACTGAGCACTGGCCGCAAGCATCTCTGCGCGGTAAATAGCTTCGTCTACATAACGTTGAGTTTCTTGAGCGTTTAGCTGAGAAACAGACGCCAGCAACTGCTGAGTTTTATTGATAACTGATTCTGAACTTTGAGATTTGATGACTTGTTGATTGCTCGTCGCGTTGTAGATCGAGAAACCAATAAGAGACAGTGACGTAATGATTAAACAACAACCTGCTAAGAGGGTTATTTTCCACTGTACCGATAGAGAGCGCATTTAATATCCTTATTTAAGCCAAAAGACTTCCATAACCATAACTATCACATCGACAACGAATTGCTGTACACAATGTAAATGAGTTAGACGAATAGCTTAGCGGATAATTACAGCACAAATTGCTTACATATAAAACGAAAGTTTATACAAATGTTAATAGAGCGTGTTTTCTTCCTTTTTTCTGTGATTTCAAATGATGTACTCATATAATCATTAGCTGTGTTGCTTAGGTTTTAGCGCTTTGGACATAGCCAGACCATCGATATTTAAAGGAAGCCCACTCCACCCTCTCCCTCTTTAAAATGCAGTAACTTCGGATTAGTTTTTATAATCCAAGTTATAGATTTTTATCTTGCTCAACTTCACACTTTTTGATTGCTAAGCCCGCAATCAAGATCTAATATCTCGCGCCTAGATTCCCTGAACACTTTATTCATTTGGCTCTCCTTTAATGGAGCGCTAAGGCTTTTTACGTCTTAATTTTTGGAGAGATACGCAAATGTCCGCCTCGTTTCCATTAGCGAAACTTACCTTTTTAATCGCTATTCTGACTGCCGTAGGTCAAATGACTCAAACGATGTACGTGCCTTCTATCGGTCATATGGCAGGTGAGTTCTTAGTTTCGGCATCTTCACTGCAGGCAGTGATGGCGTGTTACTTGATCCCTTATGGTCTGTCGCAATTTGTTTACGGCCCACTTTCAGATCGCCTAGGTCGTAAACCGATCATCGTGATTGGTTTGATCATCTACATCATCGGTACTTTGGTAGCATTGTTCGCTCACGAATATGAATGGTTCTTAGCGGGCAGCTTTATCCAAGGTTTGGGCATCGGTTGTGGTGGTGCGATGTCTCGTACATTGACTCGCGACTGTTTTGAAGGCGCAGAGCTGCACCGTGCAAACAGCTTGATTAGCATGTGTGTGATTTTCTCACCATTGATGGCTCCTGTACTGGGTGGTTACCTAACAGAAGTTTTCGGCTGGCGTTCTAGCTACTTATTCCTTGCGCTGTTTGGTATTGCTGTTGTGATCACTATGATGACGAGCATGATGGAAACACTGCCGAAAGAACGACGCAAGCATGAATCGGTTGCCAACAGCTACAAGTTCGTTCTGTCTGATAAACGTTTCCAAGGTTTCTTATTGGTATTAGTCGCAACCTTTGCTGGTGTAGCCGTATTTGAAGCAGCGGCAGGTGTGTTGCTTGGTGGCGTACTTGGCTTACCGGCAACCACAGTAAGCTTGCTGTTTGTCTTGCCTATTCCAGGTTACTTAGTCGGTGCAGGCTTATCTAGTTACATCGCACAACGTCGCTCTGAGCGCCGTGCATTGAATGTTGGTCTGGTTGCGATATTGGTAGGCTCAACAGTGGTATTGATACCGGGTCTGTTTGGTCAAACAACAGCATTAACTTTGATTGGCGGTGCCACAATTTACTTCTTGGGCGCTGGCATATTATTCCCAGCAGCAACAACAGGGGCACTTTCGCCATTCCCGTACCACGCTGGTACTGGAGGTGCGATTTTAGGTGGTATGCAAAATCTAGGTGCTGGCATCGCAACACTATTGGCATCGTTCTTCCCAGCTCAAGACCAACTGCCACTCGGTTGCTTGATGATTGCAATGTCATTCATCGCTATGCTTGGTTTACGTTGGGTTAATCGTAAACCTGACCACTCAAATGAAATGCCATTGGCTATTTAACGTAAAGCTCGAATCCTGCCCAAACAAAGGAAAGGGACGTACTGAAAAGTGTGTCCCTTTTTGTTGCACATTTATTCCTTCCACTCTCACGTATCAGTAATTTCATTTAACATTACTTTGATTTTTTGAAAACAATAACAGACACTTACGATGAAGGTGCATATCCAGAATCCAATTATAAATAATATCACTGGAAGATACCCAACCAACAAAGGATGCTGGCATCAAAAAGAGTAAGGTGCACACTAGGGATATATAGATGCGTATCGCTTTAACCACATTAGTCGTATCAATAGCGCTTGTCGCCGGATGCAGCAATCAAGGAATATCAACCATGAACCACTACTCTCAATCACAGCTCGTCGCTCAGCAAACCCAAGCACCCGTTGCTAAGAAAGTCCCTCACGCAATGACGATTCATGGTGACTCCCGAATCGATGATTACTACTGGATGCGCGATGATGCACGCCAAGATCCAGAGATTTTGCAACAGCTTGAGCAAGAGAATCAGTACGCAGATACAGTGTTAAAACATACAGAAGCAGCACAAAAACAATTATTTCAAGAGATCAAAGGCCGAATCGCAAAAGACGACAATTCGGTACCGGTTCGCAAAGGCAGTTACTACTACTCGAATAAGGTCACAGGTGACAACGAATACCCAGTTCACCTGCGTGAAAAAAACTTTTTAGGCACAGACAAGCAAGTCATCTTAGATGTTAACGAGCTAGCAAAAGAACATGAATTCTTCAGTATTGGTGGCTTAACGATCAGCCCAGACGAAAACTTGTTGGCCTATGGCGAAGATACGCTAAGCCGCCGCATTTACACCATCAAGATCAAAGACCTCACAACAGGTGAATACCTAAAAGATGAAATTGAAGGCGCTTCGAGTGCAATCGCATGGCAAAACGACAACCAAGCCTTCTACTACATCAAAAAAGATCCACAAACATTGCTGGGTTATCAAGTTTACCGCCACGTATTAGGCACAGATCAAGCAAGCGATGAGTTAATCTACGAAGAGACCGATAGCGCTTACTACACCTCTTTGAGCAAAAGCAAAGATGGTGAACAGGTCTACATTTGGCACTCGAGCACAGAAACCAGCGGTGTTTCAGTCATCGATGCCAACAACCCAAAGGCTACAGCTGAGGCTTTCTACCCAAAAGAGACCGGCATAGAGTACAGCATCGCTAAGCTAGGTGATTGGTATTACATCTACACCAACTACCAAGCGGTCAACTTCCGTTTAATGAAAGTCACCGCCGAAGAGATGCATGATCGCTCAAAATGGGTCGATGTCATCCCAGCAGACGATAATACTCAGCTTGTAGATTTCGAGTTGTTTGATGACCATCTTGTTTACGAACAACGCGCGGATGGCTTGTCTACAGTGAAAGTTCGCCAACTCTCAACAGGCAACGAGTTCCCACTTGAATTTAGCGACACCGCATTTTCCGCTTACCTAACGCGTAACTATGAATTAGATAACGCAAAAGTTCGTATCTATTACAGCAGCTTAACCACGCCAGGTACTTACTATGATTTCGACCTAAGTACAGGTGAATCCGAACTCATGAAGCAAACACCCGTCTTAGGTGATTTCGAAGCGGATAACTACCAATCAGAGCGAATCATGATTACGGCTCGCGATGGTAAGCAAGTTCCTGTCTCTTTGGTTTATCGTAAAGACTTATTTAAGAAAGACGGCACTAACCCAATCTACCAATACGGCTATGGGTCTTACGGCTCTACGATTGAACCTACCTTCAGCTCAACTCGCCTAAGCCTACTGGATAGAGGTTTTGTTTATGCCATCGCACATGTCCGCGGTTCAGAAATGCTTGGTCGCCCTTGGTATGAAGATGGCAAAAAACTGACCAAACAAAACACGTTCAACGACTTTATTGATGTAACCAAAGAGCTTGTTGAAGAAGGCTACGGCGCGAAAGATAAAGTGTTCGCCGTTGGGGGGTCTGCTGGCGGTCTATTGATGGGAGCAATCATCAACCAAGCACCAGAACTGTACCGTGGTATTGGTGCACATGTTCCGTTTGTAGACATTGTGACAACCATGCTCGATGAATCGATCCCTCTAACCACCAATGAGTATGACGAATGGGGTAACCCGAACGATAAAGCCTACTACGATTACATGCTGGGGTACTCACCGTACGACAACATTAAGGTACAAAACTACCCGAACATGTTGGTAACGACAGGCCTGCATGACTCACAGGTGCAGTACTTTGAGCCAATGAAATGGGTTGCGAAGCTGCGTGAAATGAAAACAGACAACAACGTATTGCTGTTCAAAACCGATATGGAAGCCGGTCACGGTGGCGCTTCTGGCCGATTTAAACGATTAAAAGAAGACGCACTTGAATACGCGTTCTTTTTGGATTTACTTAAGACTCAATAGATTCTACGTAACTGTAAGTATTCACATCATTTAATGTCGCCATTTTGTCTCTACAAAGTGGCGACAGAAATTATTAAGCATGGTTAAATACGATGAACCATGAAATCCACCAAATCAAAAACCTTTAAAAACAAGCAGTGACAAAGGTTTACGAGAGGTATAAAAACAAATGAAAGTAATTAGCTTCAACATCAACGGTCTTAGAGCCCGCCTTCACCAACTGCAAGCTATTATCGACAAACACCAACCCGACGTGATTGGTCTGCAAGAGATAAAAGTGCACGATGAAGCCTTCCCAATTGCTGATGTTGAAGCAATGGGCTATAAGGTTTACTTCCACGGTCAAAAAGCCCACTACGGTGTGGCAATGTTGTGTAAGCAAGAGCCTATTTCTGTGCAGAAGGGTTTCCCAACAGATAATGAAGACCATCAAAAACGCATGATCATGGCGACGTTTGAAGATGAAGATGGTGAAAAGGTTACCGTGCTAAATGGCTACTTCCCTCAAGGGGATAACATCAAGCATGAAACAAAATACCCGTACAAACGCCAGTTCTATAAAGACTTAATGACTTACTTAAACGATTATCACAACAAAGATGAGCAAGTGATTGTGATGGGCGACATTAATATCAGCCCTATCGACGCAGACATCGGCATTGGTGAACCTAATGCGAAACGTTGGTTAAAAACAGGTAAATGCTCTTTCCAACCAGAAGAGCGAGAATGGTTGAAAACATTGATGGACTGGGGCTTTGTAGACAGCTTCCGCTTGCTGCACCCTGAAGTGAATGATCAATACTCGTGGTTTGATTACCGCTCAAAAGGCTTCGTAGACAACCGCGGCCTGCGTATTGATGTAGTCCTAGCGACTCAAAAGCTTGCTGATAAGTGTACTGAAGCTGGCATCGATTACGAGCTACGTGGTATCGAAAAACCGTCTGATCACGCGCCAATTTGGTCGACGTTCAAGTAACGAGTTAAACAGACACTTTCAATAAAAACGGCGCTCAATGAGCGCCGTTTTGTTAACTATGTAAAATGCAATTAGCTAAGTGGTCTTAGGTAAGCAAGGAAACGTTTCTCTGCGAATTTGAAAATCGCGATGATGATGAACGTTAACGCCATGTAGAACAGACCTGCCGTTAGGAAAGACTCGAATGGAGCGTAGTAACGTGAGTTAACCAAACGTGCTGCACCGGTTAAGTCCATAATGGTTACGATACCCGCTACCGCAGAGCCGTGAAGCATGAAGATGACTTCGTTACTGTAAGCCGGCAATGCGCGACGCAGAGCACTTGGTAAAATGATACGACGGTAAGTCTTCGGTGTACTCATGCCGTAAGCTTTTGCTGCTTCGACTTCACCTTTAGGTAAGCCGTTAATCGCACCACGAATGATCTCTGCGGTATAAGCTGACGTGTTAAGAATGAATGCCACCAAAGCACAGAACCATGCGTTTTCCCATAATGTGTCTTTCACTGGGAAGAATTGGTCCATACCGTAGTAAATCAGGTACAGCTGAACCAGTAATGGCGTACCACGGAAGAAATAGATGAATGACCAAGCCGGAGCATTAATCAGCATATTTGGACTGTTACGAGCGATAGCTAGTGGTATGGCGACGAATAAGCCAATGATCAAAGCAACGCAAACCATCCAAGCCGTTGTCCATAAACCACCAAGGTAAATCGGCAGGCTTTCAATTATCAATGAAAAGTCCATAACTACCTCGCGTGGATACTGAATTTACGTTCAACCAGCTTAAGTAAGCCCGTTGAAACACTGGTGAAGAATAAGAAGATAATCGCCACAGTCATGTAGAAAGTGAATGGCATTTTGGTTGAACCCGCCGCCAGTGCACTAACACGTACCATGTCTTCTAGGCCAATAATCGAAACCAGCGCAGTGGTTTTAAGTAATACCAGCCAGTTATTCCCAAAACCCGGTAATGCGTGACGAATCATCTGCGGTAGCAGTATGCGGTGAAACGCCTTTACAGGGCTCATACCATAAGCTTTTGCCGCTTCCATTTCACCGCTGTCGACAGCCATGATGGCACCACGGAACGTTTCTGCCATATAGGCACCGAAAATAAAGCCTATGGTTAAGACACCAGCAACAAATGGGCTGACATCAATATAATCAGGTAAGTAAGCGGTCCATTCGTGGTTAGGATCACTGGATGCAAACCACTCGTTGAGCCACTCGTTGATGGAATACAAACTGTTGTTTAAAAGGATTTGTCCACCAAAGAAAATCAGCATCATCAGTACGAGATCTGGAATGCCTCGAATGACGGTTGTGTAGAGGGTTGCAATAGCACGAGCCCAGCGATAAGGCGCGAGTTTTGCTAAGGCACCTAGCATACCAAGAACCATAGCTAAAATTAGCGACAGCAAGGCAACTTCGATTGTGAGCACCGCCCCTTTCAGGATCGACGCTTCATATCCTTGTAAATCAAACATAATGAATTCCAACAGAACTGCGAAAAAGTTGGTAAGACAGGGAGAGGAGAACCTCTCCCTTAAGAAGTGATGCTAGAGATTACTCACCGTATACGTCGTAGTTGAAGTATTTAGCAGCGATCTCTTGGTAGATGCCTTTTTCACGTAGTGAAAGGATTGCAGCATCTAATTGCTTAGTCAGATCTTTGTCTTGCTTACGTAGAGCAATACCAAAACCTTCACCGAACCACTTAGGATCTGTTAGTGATGGACCAACAAACTCGTAGTCTTCACCACCAGCTTTGTTTAGTACGCCTTCTTCTAGAGCAGATGCATCGCCCAGTACAGCAGCAACACGACCGTTAGCTAGATCAAGGTAAGCTTCATCGAATGAACCGTAACGAACGATTTCTACAGTGTCACCGTAGTTGTCTGTTAGGTACTTATCGTGCGTTGTTGCACGTTGGACGGCGATCTTTTTACCACTTAGGTCATCAAAGTTAAGGTCTGCACCTTTCTTAGCGATGAAGTTGTTTGGGATAAGTGCGTATTTACCAGTGAAGTCGATCTTTTTCTTACGCTCTTCCGTGATAGACATTGCCGCGATGATCGCATCATATTTACGAGCAAGTAGAGAAGGAATAATACCATCCCAATCTTGTGCAACGATCTTACACTGCACCTGCATTTCAGTACAAAGCGCGTTAGCCATATCGACATCGAAGCCTTTCAGTGAACCGTCAGCTTCTGTCCAGCTAAA
Organism: Vibrio sp. 10N.222.55.C6; assembly: GCF_041473395.1. NCBI lineage: Bacteria > Pseudomonadati > Pseudomonadota > Gammaproteobacteria > Vibrionales > Vibrionaceae > Vibrio > Vibrio sp. 10N.222.55.C6. The sequence goes on along the minus strand of NZ_JBFRSD010000002.1, from coordinate 217,391 downwards.
TGGAGGGTAAGCACCTTCAATACCGAAACGTACTGTTTTCCATTCTTTTGCTTGAGCTACGCCCGTTGCAGCAGTTGCAGCAAGTGCCGCGACTAATAACCACTTTTTCATATCCCTACTCCTGTGATTTAGGTTTTTATGTTTTGCTAGTTTTAATATTGTGTTTGTTGTTGCTTATTAACTTACTTGTTGTGTTTTATTGTTCACACCGTCGCTGTTTACCGTTGGCAACGGCGTTTCAATTCTGATTAGTAAATCGATGAGATAAATTGTTGTAAACGTTCAGATTCAGGTTCCGTAAACAGTTTAGCTGGATCGCCCTGTTCTTCCACTAGACCTTGGTGCAGGAACATCACATGGTTTGATACGTCACGAGCAAAAGCCATTTCATGTGTTACCACAAGCATGGTTCTTCCTTCTTCTGCTAGATCTCGCATTACACCGAGTACTTCCCCTACTAACTCAGGGTCAAGTGCTGATGTTGGCTCATCGAATAACATCACTTCAGGATCAACGGCTAACGCTCTTGCAATCGCAGCACGTTGTTGTTGCCCACCAGACAAATGGCCTGGGTAGTAATCTTTGCGCTCATACAAACCTACTTTTTTAAGCAGTAGCTCTGCATTTTCAATCGCTTGAGCTTTAGGTACACCTAAGACATGAACAGGTGCTTCAATAACATTTTCGAGGACAGTCAGGTGAGACCATAGGTTAAAACCCTGAAAAACCATGGCTAGGCGAGAACGGATTCGCTGTACTTGTTTTTCGTTAGCAGGCACAGAAACACCTTGGCGGTTGTTTTTCATCTGAATTAATTCGCCGTTAACCCAAATCTCGCCAGCAGTAGGTGTCTCTAAAAGATTGATACATCTAAGGAAAGTACTTTTACCCGACCCTGAAGATCCGATAATCGATACAACATCGCCTTTATGCGCAGAAAGTGAAATTCCCTTTAAAACTTCATTTTGACCAAACGTTTTGTGTAGATCCTTTATGTCCAGCGCTGGTACATCTTTCATGCGCTTTCTCTCCCAAGTTTGTGAAAATGCAAGGTACTCCGACCTTTTCATGCGATACAAACTAGCACCACACGAAACAACATGCAACAAATTATTAACCTGATAAATTGGAATAAATAGCGATTCACTCTGACTTATTATGCAAAAGGTAGCGTTTTCGCCTCAATTTAATGAATGAGTTCTATCAATAAGCTGCAATTACACCCCTTACATTGTTTAAATAAAGTTAATCAAAATGAGATTCACGTAGCTTGATGTCTCACAAGAAAAACAAGTTTTGTGAACTTAGATACGCCGAGATCTGCAAAATATAATCTGCACGCTCAACACTACATACACACCGTAAGGCACAATTATTTTAAGGTTATTACATTGTAAACATTTCACTCGGAACAGTTGGGAAGCAAGTAATAGTGAAATAACTCAGTAAGAATTGAGTATTGAACTCGAGCCATGACGACAAAGGCTCGAAGAAGATAGGTAAACGTCAGCTTGTGAAAATAAATTACACTATTTATCAATGGGAAGTTAATGAATCGCTGCGTTTTGTAGCTTTCTTTCACATATACTCATAAAGTGATCAAGATCAATCACCCTAAAGGGTAAGCTTGTTAGACTCCTCAGCAAAGAATAAGGCATTAAAAATGCCAAACATTTCTTTTAACTTAGCTGCATAAAGCACAACAAAACCGTGCAACATAATGTTAATGAGTTATAACTAAGAAATAACGCAATTACGCAATTACGCGAACTTATAGAATTCAATTTTAGAATTACTAACAAAAAATATGAGGAATCTATGTCAGACGTTGTCAATAATGCGAACTCTGAAGTAGAAGAGAAAAGCTATAAAGAGCTACACCGTCCTGCTTCTGAATTTGAGAGCCGCTCAGATTATCTAGATCACGAACTTCAAATCATGAAGCCTCGCCGCTTCGGTTTAAACCTTCCAGGTCGTGACTTCCGCTTTGAACTTGAAGATCTTGTTCCTGCACTTGCTGGTACTATTGGTATCATTGCGATGTACTCTGCAGTAATGATGTCTTGGGCTGATGGCCTAACTCAAGCTTGGGATCACGTAAACCTAGGTAAAGACTTCGCAATTGAAGTCGCTCGTGTAGAAATGCTTATTCCTGCACTACTGTTTTGTATCCTTGCTTCTGGTTTCTTTAACCCTAAAGCAAACCTTGCCGGCAACCACGGCCCAATGATCCCTCTTATCGGTACCATCGCTCTCGCTGGTGCTCACCCTCTTGCATTGGCCATCCTGATCGGTGTGTTCGGTCTCATCCTAAGTTTCCTAAAAGGCGGATCTAAACTTGTTAACCTAACTTCTGAAGGTACAGCAGGTGGCTTGCTCATATTCTTAGGCTTAACCGGTACCATGAGCCAAATCAACTCAATTCAAGAGTGGGCGGTTGGTCTTCAATCTTCTACCGTTGAAGCGGGCAGCATGGGTTACGTTGGTTTAATCGTTCTTGCTATTACTATTGCTATCTACGCTTTCTTAGCAAAAGTGAACAAGCGTTGGTTAGCTATCCCTGTTTGTGCATTCACAGGCCTTGCTATTGCATTAGTTCTAGGTGCTGGTTTCGACATCGTATTCGAAACTGAAATGGGTATTCCAAACCTAAACCCAGTTTACTGGTGGGGTTCTACTTCTGAAGGTTGGATGCTTGGCTTGCCAAATGTTGAGCACTTCATCGCTTCGCTACCGTTCGCTATTCTTGCAGTAGCAATGTGGTCACCAGACTTCCTAGGTCACCGTATCTTCCAAGAGCTGAACTACCCTAAACGTTCTGAAAAAGTTCTGATGGACGTAGATGACACAATGACGATGTGTTCTGTTCGTCAAATGGTCGGTACTGCAGTAGGTGGTGGTAACATCACATCTTCTTGGGGTACTTACATGATCCCAGCAGCAATCGCGAAACGTCCAATCCCTGGCGGCGCTATCTTGCTTGGTTCTCTGTGTATTATTGTTGCGATTCTTGGCTTCCCAATGGACGTAGCAGTATGGCCACCAGTGATGCGTGTTGCGCTACTTGTAGGTGTATCTCTACCTCTACTTGAAGCGGGTATGCAGATGGTTAAAGATTCAAAAGACTCTCAAGCAGCTGGTATCTGTATCTTCGGTTCAGCGGTTGTTAACCCAGTATTAGCATGGGCACTGACTATGCTTCTAGATAATAACGGTCTAATTGGTGATAAAGAGCGTGCGAAGCGTCTATCATTTGTAGATAAGATTGTTATCCCAGTTGGCGTTTTAGTTATCTGTCTGGTAGCAATGCTTGCAGTTGGTATGCTAGAAAGTCAATATGGCCTAAAAGCTTGGCTATAATGGTCCTTACTACACAAAAGTAGTATTAGGATTAAAAAAAAGTTTGGGTGGCAACCCCTGCCACTCAAATTTTTTCAACTTTTTTTGGCATTTATTGATTTAGTTTAAGGTTTACAGAAATTTTTTAGCGTAGTCTTGAATTCATAGAGTAAAGACAACATATAAAAGGTAGTGACAATATATATAACCATATGACGCTTATATGCTCATATATATTGTTATTAATAAGAGTGTACTACCCTTACGAGGGGCGCTGGCTCAACAGTGTTAATGTACGTATTTTTTCTACTAAAAAGGTAGGTATGTCATGGCAGAGCAATTTGCTAAAGCTTGGGAAGATTTTGCTGCAGGTGAGTGGCAAAGCGAAGTAAACGTTCGTGATTTCATTCAAAAGAACTACACGCCGTATGAAGGCGACGAGTCTTTCCTAGTTTCTGAGGGTACTGAAGCAACTAACAAGCTTTGGTCTTCGGTAATGGAAGGTATCAAACAGGAAAACGCAACTAAAGCACCTGTAGATTTCGATACTTCTGTTATCTCTACCATTACTGCTCACGATGCAGGTTACATTGAGAAAGATCTTGAGACTATCGTTGGTCTACAAACTGAGAAGCCACTAAAACGTGCAATCATCCCTAACGGTGGTGTGCGTATGGTTGAAGGTTCTTGTAAAGCATACGGTGAAACTCTTGACCCAATGGTTTCAAAAATCTACTCAGAATACCGCAAAACACACAATGCTGGCGTTTTCGATATCTACACTCCTGATATCCTAAAATGTCGTAAGTCTGGTGTTCTGACTGGTCTTCCTGATGCTTACGGCCGTGGTCGTATCATTGGTGACTACCGTCGTGTTGCACTTTACGGTATTGATTTCCTAATGAAAGACAAAGCTGCTCAATTCGCTTCTCTACAAGAGCGTTTCGAGAACGGCGAAGATCTTTCTGCAACAATGCAATTGCGTGAAGAGATCTCTGAGCAACATCGTGCTCTAGGTCAAATCAAGCAAATGGCTGAGAAATACGGTTTCGATATCTCTGAGCCAGCTCAAACAGCTCAAGAAGCTATCCAGTGGACTTACTTCGGCTACCTAGCTGCTGTTAAATCTCAAAACGGTGCTGCAATGTCTCTAGGTCGTACTTCGACTTTCCTAGACATCTACATCGAGCGTGATATCGCTGCTGGCAAGATCACTGAAGAACAAGCACAAGAAATGATCGACCACTTCGTAATGAAACTGCGTATGGTTCGTTTCCTACGTACTCCTGAGTACGATGAGCTGTTCTCTGGCGACCCAATCTGGGCAACAGAGTCTATGGGTGGTATGGGTATCGACGGTCGTACGCTAGTAACGCGTTCGAACTTCCGTTTCCTAAACTCTCTATACACAATGGGTCCTTCTCCAGAGCCAAACATCACTGTTCTTTGGTCTGAGCAACTACCTGACGGCTTCAAACGTTTCTGTGCGAAGGTATCTATCGATACTTCTTCTATCCAGTACGAAAACGATGACCTAATGCGTCCTGACCTTGATTCTGATGATTACGCTATCGCTTGTTGTGTATCTCCAATGATCGTTGGTAAGCAAATGCAGTTCTTCGGTGCTCGTGCTAACCTTGCGAAAACAATGCTTTACGCAATCAACGGCGGTGTGGACGAGAAACTTAAGATGCAAGTTGGTCCTGTTTCAGACAAGATCACTGACGAAGTTCTTAACTACGATGACGTAATGGGTCGCCTAGACACATTCATGGACTGGTTAGCTAAGCAATACGTGACTGCACTAAACAGCATTCACTACATGCACGACAAGTACAGCTACGAAGCGTCTCTAATGGCTCTTCATGACCGTGATGTTCGTCGTACTATGGCTTGTGGTATCGCTGGTCTATCTGTTGCAGCTGACTCACTGTCTGCAATTAAGTTTGCTAAAGTGAAGCCAATCCGTGACGAAGACGGTATCGCAACTGACTTCGAAATCGAAGGCGATTACCCTAAATACGGTAACAACGACTCTCGTGTAGATGATATTGCTTGTGAACTAGTTTCTACGTTCATGAACAAGATCCGTAAGCTTAAGACTTACCGTAACTCTATCCCTACACAGTCAGTTCTTACTATCACGTCTAACGTGGTTTACGGTAAGAAAACAGGTAACACTCCAGACGGTCGTCGTGCTGGCGCTCCTTTCGCTCCTGGTGCAAACCCAATGCACGGTCGTGATGAGAAAGGCGCTGTAGCTTCACTAACGTCTGTAGGTAAACTACCGTTTGCTGACGCACAAGATGGTATCTCTTACACGTTCTCTATCGTGCCAAACGCACTAGGTAAAGAACAAGACAGCCAACGTGCTAACCTTGCAGGCCTAATGGATGGTTACTTCCA